>NZ_JAVRCI010000013.1:0-119098 GCF_034530835.1 Nostoc sp. DedQUE12b
AAAGGCTCATTAAAGGAGTTCAAAGGCTCATTAATGAAGCTCAAAGGCTCATTAAAGGAGTTCAAAGACTCATTAAAGGAGTTCAAAGGCTCATTAATGAAGCTCAAAGGCTCGCCCTGACCAATGGAATTCACGGTTATACAGACAAAAGCTACCGATCCTGGGTTTCCAATTCCTGAGTCCGCGCAGGCGGACTTTGTTTGTATAGCCGCGATTTCTAATCGCCCAGTATATTTATTTACAAAGGTCAGATACTTTCATACATCTGCTTATGCTTGACTAAAAGCTCTTGATATTTCTCATTTGTCTTTGCTTCTACCCACTTAGCTTTAAATATTGCTGCTGATTCCGCTTTAACTGCGTCTACTTCATAAGGAAGAATTTCTTTTTTATCACCTGAAGCATCCGAATTTTGTTTATATTTCCTGCCACTTTTATGATTAGCATAACGGCGAGAGCGAGTATAACCCATTTGGATAAACTTTCGTGCCATATCCGCACCAACAAAATCATCTTGTTCTAGATAATCAAGAAACATCTCGTATATTTTTTCACTCGACTCTCTAGCAATATCAGGAGTTTTGAACCGCCAGTAAGGAAGAATTTCTGATTTGTATGGTTCAACCAAAAGTACACCCTGCTCACCCTTGCCAACACGATAGAGTTCAGGATGTTGGCGAAAATCAATATTTTTAAAGTCTAAAGAATAATCAAATGCCATGATAGATTTTTATTATGAATACTAAACTTTAAGTAAAAAGTTCAGCTTCTATCAAAGTATTGAGATTTAGTTCTACTATGCTATCTAGCACCCAATCCGCGAACAGTGTCCTTGCGCCAGGAAATCTGCGTAAAGTGCATCACATAGCCCTCAACGTCCGGGATATGCAAGCTTCCCGCTATTTTTATGGCACAATTCTGGGTTTGCACGAACTCACAGGTGACGAAGTACCCGCAACCCTGGTGGAACTTGTCGCATCTGGGAAAGTAGCCAACTTCATCACCCCGGATGGTACGATTCTCGATTTATTTGGGGAACCAGAATTATCACCACCAAATCCAGACCCAGAAAAAACCTTCACCAGAGCATACCATCTCGCCTTTGACATCGATCCGCAGTTATTCGATCGCGCGGTGACAGTGATCAGAGAAAATAAAATAGCGATCGCACACGGCCCAGTCACTCGTCCTACTGGTAGAGGAGTGTATTTTTACGATCCAGATGGCTTTATGATTGAAATTCGTTGCGATCCAGAAGCTAGTTAACTTAGGGGTAATAACAAAAGTATCTACTATGGCTGCAAATCTCACGCAAATCTTTAAAGTAATTGAAGACACAATCACAAAACCGCCAATTCCACACGAACCATACAAGCAATCATTGAAAGCCTGGGCGATGTATTGTTTGCGAGACAAAGGTTTTATAGTCGCTTATGCTCAAAATGCCGACTTTGCCATTGAAAGAAAACGTGAAGAAAAGCTATATTTTAAAGTTTCAAACAGCCCCGATGATTTAGATAATTCTTTTAACTGGATTGTTTGGGATAGTGTAACCAAAAGCGCCAGTCTCATTCCCCAAAAAATAGACTGATGCCAAAATAGTCATCAAATCTTTTCCTGATTCTTTAACTATTCTGACTCCTGTTAGCGCAGCGGAGCATAGCCCATTCTAACTAGACAACTTCTGCACAAATATTTGATGTTCTGGTGAATTTAATCCCAACTGCAATACAGCCAATACTTGTTGCATATTGCCAGTAATTAAATCGGACATTGACAGCCACAAACCAGGAAATACTTGACTTTTGATAATTCCATCGGCGTTCATTTCCAAGGAGACATATTCTCCTTGTTGCAGGCTAAACCAATCTAATTTGTTTTCAAATATTTGCCAAACAATATATTCTTTTACTCCATTACGACCATAAACTTTTTTCTTGTCATGTAAATCAATAGCAACGCTGCTAGCTGCTATCTCTATTACAAGTTCTGGCGCACCTTCGATGTAATCATCACCACTAAAACGAGATTGTCCTTTAGCTGCTGGTGTGATTAATAGCACTCCATCAGGTTGCGGTTCATTGTCTCGATCTAAGCGGACTGTTGGCTTAATTCCCAATCTGACACCAGGGGTTGATGCTTCATAAACTCCCAACCAAGTTATTGTATGGCCATGTGGTTCAGCATGACTTTCAAAGCGTAACGGCGATGCCAAGTATACAACTCCTTCAATTAATTCTGCCTTTTGATGACGAGGCATTGCTTGATAGCGTCGTTCAAATTCGTAGCGAGTGAGGCGATCGCCATTTTCTAAATGAGGAATTCGCTGCTTGAGTGATAGGTTGACCATGATTTTCTGCTCTGGCAAGGAGTCTTACTTTATTATGGCTTGGTACATATTTTTCTACGGAAATACTACCCAAGCCTCATTTTGTTAATAAATCGCTAGAATCAGGTTTTTCAAATATCATTAAATGCTGTTGAGGTAACAGGTTTTTAGTTTCCCGCCAAACCAAACCAACAGCTTGCATTTCTTTACGGGCTTGCTTTTGAGTCATTTTATGCAGACGTTTAATCATAATAAAGGGATTTTCACCCCGATACTCAACCAGCACCACCTTTCCACCTGGTTTAAGTGCTTTCACAATTTCTTGCATCACTTCTTGGGGATACTCAAGTTCATGGTAAGCATCTACCATCAAGGCTAAATCGATACTTTCAGATGGTAAGTTAGGGTCAGTAAAAGTTGCTAAAATCGGCTCAACATTGGTGATATTTTTCTCTTTTTTGAATAACCCAATGATTTCCAACATTTCTGGTTGAACATCAACAGCTAACACCTTACCTGTTGTTAATAAAGGTGCGATGCGAAAGCTTAAGTAACCTGTACCAGCGCCAATATCCGCCACCACATCATTAGGTTTCAGATTTAGGAGGCTGACTACCTTACTTGGCTGTTCTTCTCCCTCTCGACTTGGACGTTCTAGCCAGCCTGCGCCAGTGTATCCCATAACTTGGGCTATTTCGCGCCCCATGTAGTATTTGCCGATACCATCTGGACTGTGGATTAGCCGTTGTTCGTAAACTGCGTAGGTGTAGTCCGCACTTCGACAAGGCTCAGTGATCATCGTAGACATCGCACTAGTTGCGGCTTGTGCTGTCAGGCTTGGATTCAGCAGCGAGCAACTCAATATCACAGCAAGAGTTACTATAAAGTGTAGAAAATTTGACATTTGGTTAAGGTACTCCTTACTTTCGAGGAAATCGCCACTCAGACTAATTTAACAATTTGCTCAAACCCCTTATCTGGTAAATCGGGGGTTAACACGCTAGCAAAATCAGCACATAATACATATAGCTAGCGTCCACCAAAAGCCATTAATGCCGCAAAATAACCAAACAACCGTCGAATTCCGCGATGTTACCTTTAGCCGCAATCATCGCCCGTTGGTGTCAAACCTCAATTTCACCATTCGCCAAGGAGAAGCACTAGTATTACTTGGGCGCAGTGGTAGCGGCAAAACTACAACAATGAAGCTAATTAATCGCCTATTTACACCTACACAAGGCGAAGTTTTATTTGATGGTATTCCCACAACTGAATGGGATGAAATTAAACTGCGGCGAAAAATTGGTTACGTAATTCAAGAAATTGGTTTATTTCCCCATTTCACTGTAGAACGCAATGTGGGTTTAGTCCCGTCTTTAGAAGGTTGGCAACCGAAACAAATTAAAATGCGGGTTTATGAATTGTTGCAACTTGTAGGCTTAGAACCAGCACAATTCGCTGGGCGTTACCCGCACGAACTTTCAGGAGGACAAAAGCAAAGAGTCGGTGTAGCCAGGGCTTTAGCAGCAGATCCGCCAGTGTTGTTGATGGATGAACCCTTTGGCGCACTCGATCCAATTACGCGCCTAGAACTGCAACAAGAGTTTCGGCATTTGCAGCAAGAGTTAGGTAAAACAGTTGTTTTCGTCACCCACGATATTCAAGAAGCCTTTGTCTTAGCATCGAGAATTGGTTTAATGTCTGGCGGAGAATTGATAGTATTGGGGACGACAGATGAATTTATGCGATCGCAACACCCAGAAACCCTTGCCTTTCTTCAATGTCTGCGTTCCTTGCAAGATACTTTATGAAAAATTTCTTCCTCGTTAAGTATGCCCCAGAAATCCTTCAGCATACTCTCGAACATCTATTTTTGGTAGGCATTGCCATTGGAATTGCCATACTTGTAGGCATTCCTTTAGGTATTTTGATTACACGTAAAACCTATCTCCGCCAGCCAATTCTCGGCATAGCAAATATTTTTCAAACTATTCCCAGTTTGGCGCTGTTTGGCTTACTCATTCCTGTTCCCATAATTGGCGGAATTGGCGCAGTACCAGCAATTGTTGCTCTGACTGTATATTCCTTGCTGCCAATAATTCGTAACACTTACACAGGTATTACTGGCGTAGATCCAGCGATTCGAGAAGCTGGGAGAGGCATGGGAATGACAGATAGACAATTATTGTTGCAAGTTGAAATTCCTTTAGCACTGGGAGTCATTTTGGCAGGAGTGCGAGTAGCAACAGTCATTGCCATTGGTATTGCAACTATTGCAGCGGCTATTGGTGCAGGTGGTTTAGGAGTGTTTATTTTTCGCGGCATATCAGTAGTGAACAATCAGTTGATTTTAGCTGGTGCAGTTCCGGCGGCGGCAATTGCATTACTCGTTGACTTCGCAATTGGCTTGATGGAGAATAAATTAAAAATTAAAAGTTAAGTAATGAAAAGGTTTTTGGCATTGTGCTTTTTAACTTTTGCTTTGTTGCTGGTAATCGCTGGCTGCACGGGAAATATCAATAGTAATAAAGATGCTAATATAGTTGTTGCTTCCAAAGATTTTACTGAACAAGATATTTTAGGTGAATTGTTAGCGCAGCAAATCGAGGCAACAACTAATTTAAAAGTAGCTCGCCGTCCCCGTTTAGGTGGTTCATTTGTTTGCCATAACGCTATTAAGGCTGGCATAATTGATGCTTATATTGAGTATACAGGCACAGCTTTGACTGCAATTTTAAAGCAAAAACCAGTTAATAAATCCAAAGAAGTTTACGAAATCATAAAAAAAATATACGCCCAGCAATTCAATCTGGAAGTAATGCCTAGCTTAGGTTTTGAAAATACTTTTGCGATGATTATCCGAGGTGAAGATGCCAAGCAGAACAATATTCAAACTCTCTCCCAAGCTACTCAATATACACCGCAGTGGCGTGGCGGTTTCGGTTACGAATTTTTAGAACGCGAAGATGGTTTCCCAGGATTAGCTAAAACTTACGATTTGCGTTTTGCTAAACCACCCCAAATTATGGACTTGGGTTTAATATATCGTGCTTTGATTCAAAAACAGGTGGATATGGTAGCAGGTAATTCCACTGATGGGCAAATTTCTCGCTTGGGTTTAGTTGTACTCAAGGATGATAAACATTATTTTCCACCTTACGAAACTGTGCCAATTGTTCGACAAGAAATATTAAAAAAATATCCCGAATTAAAAACAGCGATCGCTTCTCTCTCTGGAAAAATTTCGGCAGATGAAATGCGGCAATTAAATTATTTAGTTGAGGGGGAATTACGTGATGTTAAAGATGTTGTTCAGGAGTTTCGCAAATCGAAGGGATTATAATAATTCGTAATTAAGGGTTAGCGTAACTTTCCAATCTCCCAAAAGCTTCAACACCGCGCCAGGTGGTAACTCGATTCTTTCTGCTGTAATTACGGTATCCATAATTAGCTCACATTTTAGATATTGGCGTAGACGCGTTCGCGCAGCGTCTTGTAAAGAAGCGGCTTGTCGCCAGACATCGCATCACACGGAGGATAACGATTAAACAACCACAAAATTGTTGTTCGTTAGTGACAATCCGGCAGATAATCCGGCAAATTGTACCTGAGTAAATGCGTCTGCACTACCATCAGAGTCAAAGAACAATGCACCTGTAGTGGAGTTATAAATAAATCGCTGGAGAAGAGTGGTTGCAGATTCTCCAAGTGTAAACTGACTTGCCTGAAGTACACCTGCTGATAAACCGCCACCAAAACCAGCAGCCGACACCTGAATTAATTCATTAAGTTCATTAATGCTACCGAAGTCACGTATCAGATCAAGACCTTCATCGAAACTATTGAAAACAAAGGTATCAGTGCCACCTTCCCCAAAAAGCCAATCATTACCACCACCGCCTGTAAGGCTATCATCGCCATTACCACCGCTGAGGGTGTTATTACCACTGGCACCAGAGGCTGTTAGAGTATCATTACCATCGCCCCCAGAGAGGAGGTTCTTGCCAGATGAGCGAGAGCTGGAGTAAACATCAAAATATTGGTACGAATCGCCAGAGATATCGAGAAAATCATTGCCATCGCCTCCAAAAAGCAGGTTATCGCCTGATGAACCTGTAGCATCCAAAATATCGTTACCAGCACCACCGTTGAGGGTGTTATCGCCATTTGAGCGAGAGCTAGACGATTGGAGATCAGTGCTGGTTTCATTCCCAGAGATATCTAGAAAATCATTGCCATCGCCCCCATCTAAGAGGTTATCGCCAAGTGAACCGCTAGCATCCAAAGAATCGTCACCAACACCACCGTTGAGGGTATTATTGCCTAAAGAGCGATCGTCGAGATTTTTGCCGTATATGGAGACGTATTCGGATAAGCTGATGTCGCTGCCAGAGGCGAAGAGAGAATCATTGCCATCGCTACCATTAAGCAGATTATTGCCTGAGGGGAAGTCAGCATCCAAAAAGTCGTCATCAATACCACCGTTGAGGGTATTATTGCCCGCACCACCCCTCAAAATGTCATTGCCGCTTAAGCCTTCAATAATGTCATTACCCCCTTGACCATTGATCACATCATTGGAATTGTCAAATCCACTAACATTGTTGTTGACGTCGTTTAGGAAGGTGACTGTATTTTTTTTAAAGACAGTGCTTTGGGTGGAGTTAGCATTGAAGACATCAAAGCTGTCAGTGATGGTAGTTTGCCCAAAAAACAGAATATTGCCCAAATCTACAGTGGCTCCAGTAGATTTGGTGAGGTTTTCCAGGTTGGACAGGGCAAAGTTTTCCAAAATGATTTTGCGACGAAAGGTAGACTCTTGAAAGTTGATTTCCAGGTTGTTGCCATTCTGGGTAAGGATCAAGTCTTGGGCAGTGAAGCCACTATTACTCTGGAAATTTAGGGTATCCACTTCAGCAATGACTGCTGCTGTTGGGTTTGTTGTTTTACCTACTCCACCGAAATCGGTGATTACACTCGTATAGGAGGGGTTGGCGCTCTCAAAAAATATATCGTTGCCACCGCCACCAGTTAGGGTGTCATCGTAGCCACCTAAAGCGCCCTGTAGGGTGTCATTACCGCTGGTTCCAATGATAATTGCCATAAGTTTTTCCTACTTGAATCGATTTTTAGAGTAACTTCAGTTGTCATATCATGTTCGCTTGATTACTTACTAAACCCGAAGAACCCCACCCCGCCAAAGCTACCCTTCGTCTCCCCTCCCGAAGAGCGGGGAGCAGGGTGGTTTCATACAAGCAGAGAAAAACTCAAACTGGGTTTTAAAGCCTCTCCCCCCGTGGGGGAGAGGAATGGAAGTGAGGGAAAAAGCTATGCCACAAAACGAGAAATCAAGACTTATGTATTTTTCTTTTTTCGTATGAAACCACCCTGCCTCCCGAAGAGCGGGGAGGGGATTAAGGGGTGGGGTGCAATGACTGTGGAAATCATAACTAATTAGGCGGACATGATATCAATAATCGAGTTGGTGTTGTTTGATGGCACAAATAATCTGCCAAAAGTTAAAGCTTTCAGCATACTTTATTCAATGACATGAAGGATAACGATTAAACAACCACAAAATTATTGTTCGTTAATGACAAACCAGCAGATAATCCGGCAAATTGTACTTGAGTAAATGCGCCTGCACTACCATCAGAGTCAAAGAACAATGCACCTGTAGCGGAGTTATAAATAAATCGCTGGAGAAGAGTGGTTGCAGATTCTCCAAGTGTAAACTGACTTGCCTGAAGTACACCTGCTGATAAACCGCCACCAAAACCAGCAGCCGACACCTGAATTAATTCATTAAGTTCATTAATGCTACCGAAGTCACGTATCAGATCAAGACCTTCATCGAAACTATTGAAAACAAAGGTATCAGTGCCACCTTCCCCAAAGAGCCGATCATTACCCTTGCCACCGATGATGATCGCATCGCCAAAGCCACCTCTGAGGGTGTCATTACCATTGCCACCTTTGAGGGTGTTATTACCAGTGGAAGGAGAGGCTATCAAGGAATCATTACCATCGCCCCCATCTAATATATTGTCTGCTGAACTGCTAACATCCAATGTATCGTCACCAACACCACCGTTGAGGGTGTTCTCACCAGAGGTGTTAATAGCAGAGAGGAAATCATTACCATCGCCCCCATCTAATAGATTATCGTCTGCTGAACCGTAAATATCTAATGTATCGTTACCAACACCACCGTTGAGGGTGTTATCGCCAGATATGCTACCCCCAACGTAATTTCCAAGTTCATCGTAAATGTAACTTAAGGCCTGTAAAGAATCATTGCCATTGCCTCCATTGAGGAGGTGATTCCCTGTTGAAAGACTAATATTCAGGAAATCTTCACCAGCGCCGCCATCTATTGTATCGTTACCATTGCCTGAGCGGAGCGTATCATTACCACTGCTTCCCAAAAGATAATCATCGTAGTCTGTACCTGTGATATTTAATTGTTCGATATTCTTGTAGCTAAACACTGTTGTGTCCGGTGTCGAAGAAATTACTACAGTGTTATTAGTTGGATTGAAAGTCGAAGTAATTCCGGTGGTAGCACTGCTATAACTGAAAGACAAGCTGTCGTTACCTGTTCCCCCGTCTACTGTTTGAGTTACTAACGTAGATAGGGAGGGGAAATTTAAAGAATCATCGCCATTGCCGCCATTGAGGGTGTTATTGCCATCGTCACCATTGAGAGTATCATTGCCATCGCCACCGTTGAGAGTATTATTGCCATCGCCACCCCTCAAAATGTCATTGCCACTTAAGCCTTCAATAATGTCATTACCCCCTTGACCATTGATCACATCATTGGAATTGTCAAATCCACTAACATTGTTGTTGACGTCGTTTAGGAAGGTGACTGTATTTTTTTTAAAGACAGTGCTTTGGGTGGAGTTAGCATCGAAGACATCAAAGCTGTCGGTGATGGTAGTTTGCCCATAAAACAGAATATTACCTAAATCTACAGTGGCTCCATTAGATTTGGTGAGGTTATCCAGGTTGGAGAGGGCAAAGTTTTCCAGGATGAATCTGGTATCACCATTTCCTTGAAAGCTGATTGACAAACTTGTGCCATTCTGGGTGAGAAGCAAATTCTTGGCTGTAAAACCACTATTGTCTTGGAATATCAGAGTATCCACTTCGGCAATGACTGCTGCTGTGGGATTTCTTCCTTCACCTACTCCAGTAAAATCGGCGATTGTATGAGTACCAGTATTAATCGTGTCAGTGATTCTGCCACTATTAGTCGTGTCGTTGCTTAAGCCTTTGTAAACAAATTTATCCTTACCACCGCCGCCTGTGAGGCTATCCTTACCACCACCGCCTGTAAGGCTATCATCGCCATTACCACCGTTGATGGTGTTATTACCACTGGCACCAGAGGCTGTTAGAGTATCATTGCCATCGCCCGCAGAGAGAAGGTTTTTGCCAGATGATCGAGAGTCGAAGTAGGAGTCAAAATATTGGTAAATATAGCCAGAGATATCTAGAAAATCATTACCATCGCCTCCAAAAAGCAGGTTATCGCCTGATGAACCACTAGCACTCAAGATATCATCACCAGCACCACCGTTGAGGGTGTTATCGCCATTGGAGCGAGAGTTAGACGATGTGTATTGCTCACTGCTTACATCTCCAGAGATGGAGAGAGAATCATTGCCGTCGCCTCCATCTAAGAGGTTATCGCCCAATGAACCACTAGCATTTAAAGTATCATCACCAACACCACCGTTGAGGGTATTATTGCCTAAAGAGCGATCATCGACATTTCCGCCGTAATAGGCGAAGTACTCGTAGTTCCCAGAGGCGAAGAGAGAATCATTGCCATTGCCACCATTAAGCAGATTATTGCCTGAGGGGAAGTCAGCATCCAAAAAGTCGTCACCAACACCACCGTTGAGAGTATTATTGTTTGCACCACCTCTCAAAAGGTCGTTGCCACTTAAGCCTTCAATAATGTCATCACCCCCTTGACCATTGATGACATCATTGGAATTGTCAAATCCTCTAACATTGTTGTCTAGGTCGTTTAGGAAGGTGACTGTATTTTTTTTAAACACAGTGCTTTGGGTGGAGTTGGCATCCAAGACATCAAAGCTGTCGGTGATGGTAGTTTGCCCATAAAATAGAATATTGCCCAAATCTACAGTGGCTCCAGTAGATTTAGTGAGGTTATCTAGGTTTTCTAGGGCAAAGTTTTCCAAAATGATTTTGCGAAAAGTAAACCCTTGAAAGTTGATTTCCAGATTGTTGCCATTCTGGGTAAGGATCGAGTTTTGGGCAGTGAAGCTACTATTGTCCTGAAAATTTAGGGTATCGACTTCAGCAATGACTGCTGTGGTGGGGTTTGTTCCTTTACCTACTCCACTAAAATCACTTATTACACTGATATAGAAACCTACTTCACTACTGTAAGCAAATATATCCTTGCCACCGCCACCAGTTACGGTGGTTAGGGTTTCGTAGAAAGGATCGGAAGCGCCCTGTAGGGTGTCGTTACCGCTGGTTCCAATGATAATTGCCATAAGTTTTTCCTACCTGAATCGATTTTGGGAGTAACTTTAATTGTCAATAATCGAGTTAGTGCTGTTTAATCGCACAAATAATGTGCCAAAAGTTAAAGCTTTCGGAATACTATTCAGTCTTTAGATAGAACCGCAAATTATTCATTAAAGATTTCCCCTTGTATTCGTTTACAAACATTACTATCCGAGTATTGAGGACTATCTAAGTCTTAAGCACTGTACAAAATTTAGTTGGTTTGTCAACGCATAAGCCTTACTAGTTTCAAAATAGGTAGGGAACACTTGAGACAGCATAAAACAGGATAATATTTATGCATTCGTTGTCAGCATAGCTGGCCGCCGTAAGCATCGCCCGTGAATTTCTATCTAGAAAGTAGGAAACATCAAAATAACTTACATACAGGATAAGCGATCGCAGGATTGATAAATCCAATGAACAGATTGTTAATTAAAGGTTTTTGCTTACAAATACAAAGCCACGGCTCTTCTTTGATACGGAATCATTTGTCAGCATTGCTTTCCATAAATCTGTTGTTTTTACCCAAACTGGTGGATACTTATAACGAGAAACATCAAGAATTAAAAATCTATCTGTTTGCTCATTATATGCCGCTATAGGAGAAATATGTCCACCTTTCTCTTGACCAATTTCTTTGCGTAAATAGTTTACTAAAATGAAATTTTGCGGTTGTTTTAAATTTTCTGCTGCTTGTTTGCGGAACTGCTCTAAACTAGTGTCAGCAGCGTGGTAAACATTAACTTGAACGCCATAACTAGCTAGTAATTGCCCTAACTGTTCTAGAGTCATACCTTCGCGAGACACAGCTTCGGGAGTTAGCACTTTTTTTGTATTATCATTACTAAAAAAGTTTTCTTGAGTAAATACTCGATATGGCTTGTATTGTGGTACTTCTGGTGCTGGAATTTTTAGACTATTCAGTACCATAACCATACTAGCAACACCACAATATGCCTGATTATTTTGAGTGGTGAATTGCATACTCAAAGGAAAGAAGTCTTGATTGGACTTACTCTCAAATAATAATTTTTCCCCTTCAGGTGTATTAAAACCAACTAAATTAGAGGATAGCGGTAATGTTTGAGAGAGAACGCTTCCACTAGAGATACATAATCCAATAGTTAAAGCTTTAAAAAATGTTTTACTTATTTTTCGCAACATAGGATTTATAAGTAATGTAAAATTTTCAAATCAGCTTGTATTAATAATCTCACACCACGATGCTAGACAAATATAAAATTTTAGGAGAAATTGTATAAAAATGCTTACTGTTGCTAAACCTAAGCGAGTTGCCAGCGTAATCTTTTCTTTTACTGTCTTACTTTACAGCCAAATCGCATCAGCAGCCTTAACTTTACCTTTACGCAGCAAGAAGGGAATGGTGGTTTCAGCCCATCCTTTAGCAAGTGAAGCGGGAATTTTGATGTTACGTAAAGGGGGTAATGCAGTGGATGCAGCCGTCGCTACAACCTTTGCACTTTCTGTAGTTGAGCCTTTTTCAGCCGGAATCGGTGGCGGCGGATTTTTACTGATGCACTCTGAGAAAACTGGCGAGATGAAAGCGCTAGATTTTCGCGAACGCGCACCCCTAAAAGCCACAAGAAATATGTATCTAGAGGCAGAAGGAAAAGTGCGTCCCAATGCAAGTATTAATGGTTATTTGGCAGTAGGGACACCAGGAACGGTAGCGGGACTTTATGAAGTGCATCATCGCTATGGTAAGCTTTCTTGGCAAGAGGTGGTGAAACCTGCGATCGCACTCGCTAAAGATGGTTTTATTCTTAGCAATATGGTAACTTGGCGTTCTCTGCAAGCAAACGATCCCCGCAAGCAAGTAGTTCTCAATAATCCCGCAGCGCGGGAAATTTTTACTCGCAAGGGTGAATTTTACCAACCAGGGGAAAAGCTAGTGCAGCGTGATTTGGCACGCACCTTAACAGCAATTGCCGAAAATCCCCAAAGTTTTTACACCGGAAGTATTGCTCGTGCGATCGCTTCTGATATGGTAAAAAATGGTGGTTTAATTTCTCTCGAAGACCTGAAAGCTTACAAACCAATCTGGCGTACTCCCATTTGTGGCAATTTTCGCAAAGCTAAAATTTGCTCAATGCCACCACCATCATCAGGAGGCATTCACCTATTGCAGATTTTAAATATTATCGGTGACACCGATTTAAAATCTTTAGGATGGCATCATCCAGACGCGATACATTTAATGGTAGAAGCAATGAAGATTGCTTATAGCGATCGCTCAAAATATTTAGGCGATCCTGATTTTGTCAAAGTCCCTGTACAAGAACTGCTCAGTCCAGCTTACGCCAAAAAACGCCGTCAAGAAATTAATACGCAAATGGCTCGACCCTCCACCGAAGTCAAGCCAGTAGATTTAAATTCCAAATGTCTGCGTCTTCCCTCATTCCCTTGTCTTCCCCATGAATCTCCCCAAACCACTCATCTGACTGTTGTGGATGAACAACACAACGCTGTAAGTCTGACTTTCACGATTAACCTCATTTTTGGTGCGGGTATTGTGACACCGGGAACTGGAATTGTTCTCAACAATGAGATGGATGATTTTGCCGTTGCGCCAGGAGTGCCTAATGCTTTTGGTTTGGTTGGTAATGATGCCAACAGCATTGCACCCCGCAAAACTCCACTATCCAGCATGACTCCCACAATTGTCACAGAAAATGGTCATTTTCGGATGGCAGCAGGCGCGCCTGGTGGTAGCACCATCATCACCCAGGTTTTGCAAGTAATCCTGAATGTGCTGGAATACAACATGGATGTTGGTGCGGCTATTTCTGTTCCACGCATACATCATCAATGGCTGCCAGATGAGTTGCGCGTTGAATCCTGGGGCTTGGATGCTTTGACTTTGCAAGACTTACGCCGTCGGGGGCACAAAATTAAGGAAACTACTCCTTGGGGTAATGGTAACGCGATCGCTGTTACATCTGATGGAACTTTAGAAGGAGCCGCCGATCCTCGCGGTGAAGGTTCCCCCAGAGGTTTGTGAGGAAGACGCCGGGACACAAAAAATAACTAATGACAAATGACAAATGACAAATGACAAATGACTATTGATTTTGGATTGTTGACTCTGCGTAACTGCTGCTGCCAAACTCGTTTGCCCGTGCGCTAGGTACTAGTGTCCAACCTGCTTTCAAAAGTTTTTGATAAGTTGCCCAACCTTTAGAGCCACCTGGTATTTGATAATCTGGGACTGTAAAATGTCCAAAAGCTGTATAAGGACGCCAGGGTTGATTGGGTTCTGTCTGCAAATACAAAATTTTCTCTCCGTCGCCACCAGACTTAGATAACCAGCACATTTGTCGATGCATTGCAAACTCCTTTGCTTTTAGCTAATGATGCATAATAGCTGATCTTTGTCAAGCTAATTATCACCCTTGGGGATAATTTTTGCCTAATACTTTAGACAAAATGTAATTAAGTTCTATCCACTGCGGGATAATTGCTTAACAACTCATAGCCTGGAAGACAGCTGCTAACGGGACATAAAGATAAACAGTTTTGCCTCACCTTGTTTATTGGGTGAGATTTTTCCCATGTTATCCGCGTTTTTTGCGATCGTGTGTAACAATCACTACTATTTTGACTGGGGTTCGCAATCAGACTATTTGTTTTTCTGCTGAGATATATAAGCGCAGATTCTAGAAGTTAGTTATAAAGTTTCGTTGATTAAACACTCTGAGCAAACAATATAAAATCTATTTTGATGTTGGTTGTCTATAATCGTCCGTTTGATGACGAGATACAATTTCGTATTTATCTATAAGCTAAATTTAAATCCCCGACTTGTTTAAAAAGTCGGGGATTTGAGCAACAAGTTGGGTTATTAGAAGGATGGAGCATACAATTTATCGCCGACAATCTGGCGAATTGTCTCTACTAGTTGGCTGTATGCAAAGTTAGATAAAACTGGTTGTGCTGTTTGCAACTGAATTTCTCGATCTAAATCAATCCATGACTTGCAGCCACCGTATTTAGCGTAATAGGGAATTTCTTGCTCTTGCGGTAGTTTATATGTCCGCAGAAGGAGAATATAAAGGGGTTGACGTGCTTTCCATTTGAGGCGATCGCTAATAAAATGCTCGTTCCAAATATGGAAGGGAAGTAAGTTGTTAACAATAGATTCGTCACTACAGGGCAAAATATCTGTAATTTCAGCCCAACTACCAATGCGAACTGTTTCAGGATGCCAGCCTGATGTTACTGGATAGACATTATTGGCATATTCAGCTTTCAGCATGAAAGCTTGTTGATGTTCATAAGTAGGATAAAGCAGAATTTGCTTGTGAGCAACTTGGAAATGTCCATTTCGTTCGTGGATACCGCCTTTGCGGAGCAACATAATTGTTTTGCCACCTTCCAAGGCATTTATGGCAACTGCCCATTCTTTGAGAGCATGAAAAGTTCTAGTCAATTCCATCGGCATCTACTGTAACTCTGATTTAATTTGAAGTTAAGGCTGACAAAGTATGAACCTGTCCAAGGCAATAAATTAGGAAAGCGATCGGTGTTTCCAATTTTTCTGGCGTCCAGTTAGCAGAAGCACCAAGTTATGGACGTATTGATAGTTTACAACCACCCTATTCTTTATTCTGGAGACAGGTAGAACAAGATGCATTGCCCTATTGTATCGAAAACAATATTTCTATCCTTGCTTATTCGCCTTTAGCTCAGGGGTTGTTAACAGGAAGATTTGCTCTCAGTCACAAATTTGACCCAATAGATAACCGTGCTAAAAATAAACTGTTTCAAGGCGAAAACTTTGAACGTGCTCAACAAGCGCTAGAAAAACTGCGTCCTATAGCCCTTCTTTATAATTGTACCCTCGCTCAGTTAGCTTTAGCCTGGTTAATTGCTCAACCTCAAACAAATGCGTAGACGCGTCTTAGCGGCTTGTCGGCAGACATCGCTGGAGGGCGTTATCCCGAACAAGCACGAGATAACGCTTTAGCCCGCCCAAATCCCAGAAATTGATGCCATTAGCCGTATTGTCACCGGCCATCTGAATGACAATCAGATTATGTAGGATTGATGACAATGCAGTGTGGTTACTATGCTTAATCTATTCAATATCCCTATAACTTTCTTTAAAAGATAGCTGGGGATCAAATTTATGGTTCTAGATTGCAAAATCTAACAAAACGTCAACTTTCGTAAACTAAGGATTGCAAATCACAAATTAAGTGGTAACTTAAATAGTAGGACACCAAACCAAATAAAACCAAACAAAAAGGGTCAATGACTTAGTGTCCCCTTGTCATCAGCCCAAGCAAGTTTCAGCATATCAAATGTGATAAAAGTGGCAAAAAGCCTAATGTAGAAGGCAAAGCCAAATCCTAAAGCGGAAAAACGCAAGAATGCTGAGTTTGTTAGTTTTTTAGTCCACCCTAGTTATTAACCTTCAGTTAGTTAATTAGTTTAAAATTTGAAAGCTGTAAACTCGATAAAACCTGGTCAACCTCGACCAGGTTTTTGGTATTTTACTGTAATATTATTTTCTCGATACGGCAGGATTCTCGGTGGGACTTTGTTAGGTTGAGCGACAGATAAACCCAACAAAGTCTCGATAATGTTGGTTTACCCTTCCCTCCGGGACGCTACGCGAACGGGAAGCAAGCTACATTCCTCAAGTCAACCTACATCAGTATAATTTTTAGTTTTAACTGAACTGTATTAAAGCGTACTGGACTCTAGCTAATTTTCTAGCAGGGAATAAAATAGGACAGCAACATATCCTGCTAGGAGAATTTGATGATAAATTATCGCTTTTTAAATAAAATTACTACAGTTATGATTGTAACTGCCCTTTCTTTTTCCTGTAAGTCTTCTGTTAGTAGAAATACAGAACAGGCAAAAGCAACTGAGAAACCGAAGCCACAACAAAATCTTATCTATGGCGATTTAATTATTAAAGAGCAATCAGATTATCTAATGATTCCTGTTAGTCTTGCAGAGCAGAATGAAGATAAAGGAATTGATTTAAACCTTTCACGTTCTTATGAATATGAAAGGAGTAACCAATTATTATATAACATTATCTTTTATCGAAAGCAAGATGGTGAAGCTCATCTTTTATTAAATAAAAAAGCCGCGATCGCCTCCTTCGATTTACTGGAGGTAAAAGCGGCAAACAAGCCAACTACAAGAGTTTGGTTGTATAAAATCATTGACGAAGACACAAATACAGATAAAAAACTCAATAGTGAAGATGCTACTATTGGCTATCTATCTGACTTATCAGGTAAGAACCTCCAGCAAATTACCCCAAATAATAGTCGAATAATCAGTTGGGTTATTGTTCCAAGTCAAAATGCAATTTTTCTAAAAATTATCAAAGATTCGGATAATGATAAAAAGTTTACAAAAGAAGATAAAACGAATTTTGTGAGGGTTAACTTCGATAAAATCGGTATGGGAACCGAGATTATTAGCGATCAAATAGAGCAAGAAATTAAATCTTATGTTTTTAAGTAAGTTGGTTGTAGTAAGTGCCTGAAGCCACTTACTACTAACCTTTAATCCAATACGGTTCAGTGCATCTAATTGGTCTTTCAAGACGCGATTTATCGTGTCTATACATAGGGTTTTGGGTTTATCTGAACTGTATTGACCTTTAATCATTCATGCCCACTTACTTAGACAAAACCCAATCGCATAAAAGTTGGTTTACTTTATCCGGTATTTCATCATGAGGACAATGACCTGCCGTTAAGAAATGTTCTGTCAATTCAGGACAATATTGGCGAAACTTTGGAGAACGTTCTCTAGTATTCATCCAAGGGTCAGCTTCTCCCCACAACATCAATAAAGGACAAGTTAATTGCTTTAGTAGCACATCAACTTTTTCCCCTTGAGGACTGCTAAAAACTGAAACAAACACATCCAACGCACCCGGATCAAAAGCAGGACGAGAAATTTCTTCTACCAATTGGTCTGTAACTGCACTTTTATCAAGATATACCTTTTCTAAAGTTTGGCGAATTACCCAACGTTGTCGCACATATTGAAATAACAGAAACTGAGCTAAAGGTTGTTGAAACATCCATTTAACCGAATCACCCAAGAGCTTCTCTAAAGAAGAGGGTTGTTTGGGTGGCTGAATTTCGCTTTGTAAAGCTTCAGGTTCAGATGTCGGTTGGCTTTTGCTAAAAGGCCCAGCACTATTGAGCAACACTAATCCAGCTGCACTGTCAGGACGTTGTGCCGCAACACACAAGCAAGCGTAGCCACCAAGGGAATTACCTGCTAATACTGCTTTTTGACCAATCACTTCGCTGATAAAATCATGAAGTTGATCGCGCCACAAGTCGCCACTGTACTGCAATTTTGGTTTAGCTGATCGCCCAAATCCCAAAAGGTCGATCGCAAATACTTCAAAATCTTGACACAATCCTGTGATATTCTTGCGCCAGTGGTCTGTAGAAGCACCAAATCCATGTACTAAAAGCAAGGGCGGACGTTGCGCTTGCTTCTCTCCCGCACGCACATAGTAAACGTTGTGCCCGCGCCACTGCCAATATTTGCCAGGAATTGGAGTTGTAGAGGAGGCTGTAGTTACCTGCATGATTTAAAGAAATGTTAAGGAGCTTTTAATAATTGTAAACTAGGCGAGGGGATTGGGGCAGGGGAGCAGGGGGGCAGAGGAGCAAGGAAGCAGGGGGGATAAATGACAAATACTTCGGCTTCGCTCAGTACAAGTGACTAATGACAAATGACAAAAAAAATTACAGGTAAAACTAAACTACTAGGAGTCATTGGACATCCTGTGGAACATTCGCTGTCGCCAGTGATGCATAATGCTGTGATCGCACAATTAGAATTAGATTACATTTATTTACCTTTTCCGATTGAACCACAGAATTTAGAGATGGCGATCGCAGGTTTAGCTGCTGTTGGGGTTGCCGGCTTTAATGTGACAATACCTCACAAGCAAGCAATCATCCCTCTACTGTCAGAAATTACGCCCCTGGCTCAAACTATCGGAGCCGTGAATACTGTTAGCCGCCAAAATAACCAATGGGTAGGCACAAATACAGATATAGAAGGATTTATTGCCCCTTTACAAACAACATATAAACAAGATTGGAGTCAGAAAGTAGCGATAATTTTAGGCAATGGTGGTGCAGCCAGAGCAGTTGTAGCAGGTTGTACTCAGCTAGGTTTTGCCCAAATTCATGTTGTTGGGCGCAATATGCAAAGACTAGAAGAATTCCGCAATAGTTGGAGCAATTCATCTCTAGCTGAGAAATTCCAGGTTCATCAATGGGAGGAATTGCCAAAGCTAATTCCCCAAGCAAATCTGCTCGTAAACACAACTCCGATTGGGATGTATCCCAAAGTTAACGAATCGCCTTTGAGTGTAGAAGAAATAGCGAATTTACCAACGGGTGCGATCGCTTACGATTTAATATATATTCCTAAACCGACGCAATTTCTCCAGCAGGCTGAAAAACAAGGCGCAATTGCGATCGATGGATTAGAAATGTTAGTCCAACAAGGGGTAGCAGCATTAAAAATCTGGTTGCAGCAGGAAACTTTGCCTGTAGAAGTGATGCGCCAAGCCTTACAAAATCACCTGGGTTTAGGGGAGTGATGAAACTTAATTACCCCCCTTAATCCCCCCGATGCATTGGGGGGAAACTAGAAATCCGGTTCCCTCCCCTTTGCAAGGGGAGGGTTAGGGTGGGGTAAAATTTAGCGTCAACTCAGCCATTAACTAAATTTTCTACACTATCAGCATCGTTCGGTAATGCAGCTGTTAAAACTTCGCTGCCTTCTGTAGTAACTAAAACATCATCTTCAATGCGGATACCACGGACATCAGCGAATTCAGATAAACGCTGCCAATTCACCACATTCTGATATTTTGAACGAACATTAGCATCATTTAAAATTGCTGGTACTTGATAAAAACCAGGCTCAATTGTGACTAACATTCCTGGACGCAGGGGACGATTTAAACGGAGATAGCTTAAGCCAAAGCGATCGCTCCTTGCACGTCCCTCTTCATACCCTGCTAAATCGCCTAAATCTTCCATATCATGAACATCTAAACCCAGTAGATGACCGATACCATGAGGAAAAAACAGCGCGTGAGCATCCATCTCTACTAAATCTTGGGGATTTCCTTGTAGAATGTTTAACTCTACTAAACCTTCCGCGATCGCTGTAGCCGCTTGCAGGTGAATATCCCCATACTCTACACCAGGCTGGATTTTGGCAATGCAAGCATCATGGGCTGCCAACACCACATTATAAATATCTCTTTGGGTAGATGAAAACTTGCCGGAAACTGGCCACGTGCGAGTCACATCAGCTGCCCAACCCATTTCAGTTTCAGCACCAACATCGGCAAGCAGTAAATCACCTGGTTGCAAACTATGGTGATAGTGCTCGTTATGCAAAACTTCACCGTGAACAGTGACAATACTGTTGTAAGAGGTAGTCATATTGTGGGCAATAATTACCCCTTCCATCGCTGCCCGAACTTCTGCTTCTAGTTTGGCTTGGGGTGTTGCTGCCATCCCAGCTTTGTGAGCTTTGACAGTGACAGCCGCAGCTTTTCGCAACTCGGTTAATGCACCATCATCGTGGGTGAGACGGAGAGAAACGATCGCCTTAGCTAACTCCAAGTCAATTCCTTGGGGAGGACTTTGTGGTAAAACCCATTTATTTAATACCTGCGATTGCTGCGTCCAAGTAGCTGCATCTTGGACAGCAAGTGTGGCGGCATTGTCTACCCAAGACTCTAATTCTGCCATTGGTCGAGCCACATCCGCCCCAATCTTCTCGGCTATTTCCTCGCGCGTTGGCATTTCTCCATGCCAAAGGGCGCTGTTGGGTGAGGGATCGTCGATGAATAGTTCTAGCTTGCCCGCTTCTAAACGAATTGCCGCCTTTGGTAATGGTAGTCCGGCGAAATAGAGGAAATGACTGCTAGCGCGAAACGGAAAGGGATTTGCAGGAAAGTTGCGTGGATTGTTACTACCTGACCACAGAATTACTGGAAAATCAATCAGGTTGGCTAGTTGTTGCCGTCGGTGGCGTAAAGTATCAACTAGGGAAGTAGAAGTTTGTTGGATAAACATAAATGTCAAAAGGATAAAGGTGATAATTTTGCCTTTATTTAGTCGTTATCTTCTTTATCGCCATCGTCTTTATCATTTTTGCGATCGCCATCTTTGTTGTCACCATCTTTGTCGTCGTCATCTTTCTCGTTCTGGTTAGGTTGTAACTCTGGTTTTTGTTGCTCAATTGGTGCAAGTGGCTGTGGGGCTTCAACACCACAACTAACTAATCCTCCAGAAATTAGCGCTAAGTTGACAGCAGCAAAGATGCTTCTGAAGATTTTTATCCTCACGTTTTCGGTTTGCTTTAACATTGATTCTAGTTTTTGGAGATTGTATTCCTAATTTCTAAGGTACTGTATATAGTGGTTCTGATTTGGATTAACACAGGGTAGAGCGCACGATATGTAATCGCAACGGTCAGCATAAATTTCTAACGCACTCCTGATAAATAATATATTGCTGTCTAATTTTCAAGGCGACTCTAATGAGACAAATCATTACTCAAGTTGATGCTTTTACTAATAAACCTTTCGCAGGTAATCCTGCTGCTGTCTGTGTTTTGCCTACTCCCCAAAACGATCGCTGGATGCAAAACTTGGCGCAGGAGATGAATTTATCTGAAACAGCTTTTTTAGTTAAGCAGGATGATGGCTTTAATCTGCGTTGGTTTACGCCTACGGTGGAAGTGCCGCTTTGTGGTCACGCAACTTTAGCTAGTGCCCATGTACTTTGGTCAGAGGGACATTTGTCACCTGATGAAGTTGCACGTTTTTATACTAAAAGTGGAGTGCTAATTGCGAAGTTACAAGGTGAGTGGATTGAGTTAGATTTTCCTGTAAATCACTCACAAGCAGCGATCGCACCTCCAGAACTGGGCCAAGCTTTGGGTGTACCCTACAAATCTGTCTTGCAGAATTCAATAGGTTATCTAGTGGAATTGGAATCTGAAGAATTGGTGCGGCAAATACAGCCTAATTTTCAACTGCTAAAAACCTTACCAATTCCTAATGTCATTGTCACCAGCCTCACACAATCTGATTCTCAATATGATTTCGTCTCTCGCTTCTTTGCACCAGGATTAGGTGTTAATGAAGACCCAGTTACAGGGGCGGCTCATTGCTGTCTAGCTTCCTTCTGGCGCGATCGCTTGCACAAAAATGAGTTTTTGGCTTATCAAGCATCTAGTCGCGGTGGCGTGGTGAAGGTGTATTATGACGGAGGCGATCGCGTCTTTCTCGCCGGACAAGCGGTAACTGTGCTACGAGGGGAGTTATTTACCGCATCAACCTAATATTACAAATCAATAATATCCGGCAAAAATTCACCATCAAGAATTTGGGCTATGGAATAAGGACATTCCACTGGAAACGTGTTTATTGGTAGTTCAGTTTCATTACTAGCAGCTTTCAATCCCCGATGATAGCATTGGGCTAAAACTTCTTCTAGATAAGACTTGAGGCTGGGACTTTCTTGCAGTAAATCTGCAATTTTGTGGCGCTGCTCATCAATAGTATTTCGCCAAGAGCCACTCCGCAAACTAAATTGATATTGCCACTTGAGCAAATGCTGTAATAATACTTCCAAGCGGCTTTTCAACTCTCGTCGTTCTGACCGTCCCAAGCTTTCAATCTCCTCAATCACAGCATCCCAGTCTACTTGTCCAAATTGTCCAGCACGAATGAGTTGTACAGTTTTTTCTGTCCATGCTGCAAAGTCTGTTTCATACAACTGGGCTGCGCTTTTCGGAATCTGGGTCATGAGCTTTCTGCAATCTACCGTATACTAGCTAAATTGGAGATAGTGTACGCCCATTTTAACGTCAAGAAAACTATAGGAAGCGATCGCATCTTTTTAGCCATACGAGCCGTAACGCGCTTATCTGAAACTGTTAATGCTGAGGTGGTAGGCGTGGAATTTAACTTTTCAGACATCCTTTAATAAAAAACTTGCAAGTGAGTTCAAAAAATGGCAGCCGAGTATGATAGCATAGCTCTCCAGTTTCAAAAACTGAACAAATTGCCTTATCGCTTGTATGGTGAGGCATATACATACTTAAATTTAATCGGAGATGTTGTCGGTAAATCAATCCTCGATCTAGCTTGTGGAGAAGGATTTTTCACACGATTGCTCAAACAGAATGGCGCTGCACGTTTGGTTGGTATAGATATTTCCTCAGAAATGATCAAATTGGCAAGACTTGAAGAAGCGTCTGTGCCACTTGAAATTGAATATATCATCGGTGATGTCATGGAAATTGGTTCTATTGGCAGCTTCGATCTTGTGGTAGCCTCCTACTTGCTCAATTACGCTTCAACTAAAGAGCAACTACTCAAAATGTGTCAGGCCATAGCAATTCATCTAAAACCTGGTGGTCGATTCGTCAGTTTGAACAATAATTTAGAACTGCTTCCAGAGTTTTATGATAAACATGAGAAATATGGCATTTCTAGGAGATGTGCCCAGTCGCTCCAAGAAGGTACTCCCATAACCTTAACATTGAGCATTCCTGATGACGGTGAGTCTATCAGTATTGATAACTACTACCTCAGCCAAGCAACTTATGAATGGGCCTTGATGAGTGCTGGTTTTAAAGAGATCCGCTGGCATCATCCAATAGTCTGTCCCAAAGGCATACAGAAATTTGGCTCCGAGTTCTGGCAGGATTACATTGACTATCCCGATATGATAGGCATTACCTGCCTAAAATAGCTGTCAATGCGGTTGGTTATATCATGTCCGCCAAATCACCATAATAAAAGAACCCCACCCCCAACCCCTCCCCGCAAGCGGAGAGGGGAGCTAAAGCGGAGCTTTTGCGGGGTGGGGTTCCGGTTATTATGGTTAATTACCCAGACATCATATTAGGGACTGTTATAGGGAGTTTTGCAAGATATCTAATGTTTGTCAGGCGAAACAATTGCATTGTCAGACGATGCAATCGCATTGCAGAAGGTTGGCTTCAAATTGCACATCAATACAAACACTAAACTGCAAAAGCGTACTTTTAAAGGAGAAACAACTGTCACAATATTTAAATAAGCCTATATTTTTATTTCAAAAATGTCTGCAAAACACAAAGATAGTAGAACTACTATCCAATCTCGTGATTGGCCAATTGAGCAATTACCTGGACTGAGCCATGAGGAACAATCTCAACTTCAAAATTGTGGGATTACTAGCACAGTAACCTTAGTCAAACAAGGGAAAACTTTAGAGTCAAGACTAGCGTTAGCAAATAAACTACAGATTCATCTTCAGTATGTAAATAAATGGATGGCTTTAGCTGACTTGGCACGTATTCCCAGTGTCGGGACACAATATTGTGGTTTATTGCTTCATGCAGGTATTGGTTCTGTAGTGCAGTTAGCTCAAACTCCCACTCACAGATTGCACCAACAAATTATGCGCTTGCAGGTAGCAACAATGCAGCGTCGAGATTTGTGTCCAGCAATTGAGCTAGTACAACAGTGGAGTCAGCAAGCGAAAATAGTGGGGAGTGCTGAGTGCTGAGTGGGAAGTGGGGAGCAGGGGAGGATAATTAATGACAAATGACAAATGACAAATGCCCTACTCTTTAGCTAAAACACCATTAAGGAAGATATCAGCGAGTCCTTCGGCCATTTCCTGCATTTGTTGGGGAGAGGCGTCAGGTTCGATGAGGGTGTTGTTAGAAAAACCTGCGATCGCAAACATTCCTAAGAAAACTTTCGCAACTAACTTTGCGTCCCCTTGACGATAAATGCCTTTATCCATCGCTGTTTGAAAGAATGCTTCGCCGACATCAGTCATTTTGGTAATAACTTCTAATTGAATGCGATCGCGCAAATCGGGGTGAAATTGCACCTCCATAAAACAAACACGCATCAAATCGGAATTTTTTTGGAAATTCCACATCCGACGGCGCATCACCTGAGCGACGGCTTTATAGCTGCCCATTTCACTTAATTCTGTGAGCAAATCTGTAAGAATCTCTACCCAGCCATTCGTGGCTACTTCCACCAAAATTGCTTTTTTATTTGGAAAATGACGAAATAGAGTACCTTCAGCTATACCTGCCGCTTGTGCTAAATCACGGGTGGTAGTACCGTCAAATCCCTGAGAGGCAAACAACCGTTGCGCTGCCTGTAAAATCCGGGTGCGCGTCTGAGCCTCTGAGGGCGGGGAAGAATTAAAAACTCGCATAACAGTTATGGTTAGATATCCGTAACAAAACTTGTAGCATTATTATCTAATGTCAAGTGCAAAGAGCCACTGAAAGCTTAATACAAGATTAACGCTCTTTTGCTAAGTATCCTGTTATTTAGGTAATGTAACTTTATCTTAATTCTCGCTTATGAACCAGAGCAGTCGGTCAATTTTAGATTTTAGATTGGAGATTTTGGATTGGTCAGATCGAGTATCTGTCATATTGCGGCGGTTGTTTGTTGCTTTGTTAGCTTTGATCGTTCTCTCATGGGGGTTACTACCAGAAGTCGCTCTAGCTCAAACTCAGACAGCACCTCCTCCTCAAGAAACCAAAACTCAAACCCCGCCAGTTCAAAGTTCAATCCAACCTTATCTCGATCGAGTTATTAAGCAGTTAACGGAGTTTCGCCTCGACAATGGTTTGAAATTTATTGTTTTGGAACGACATCAAGCGCCCGTGGTTTCTTTTCTAACTTATGCGGATGTGGGCGGTGTGGATGAGCCAGATGGCAAAACTGGTGTAGCTCATTTTTTGGAACATTTGGCGTTTAAAGGCACAACCCACATTGGTACACAAGATTACAAAAAAGAAAAACCGCTACTAGATACCTTAGAGCAGTTGAATGCTCAAATTAAAACAGCGAAAGCCGATGGCAAAAAAGATGAGGTTGCTCGGTTAGAAACTGAATTTAAACAAGTGGAATTGCAAGCAGCCAAGCTTGTCAAGCAAAACGAATTGGGGCAAATTGTCGAACAAGCGGGAGGTGTGGGTTTAAATGCCAATACTTCAACTGAAGCTACCCGTTATTTGTACAGCTTTCCTGCCAATAAGCTAGAACTTTGGATGTCATTGGAGTCGGAGCGATTTCTTGATCCGGTAATTCGTCGTGAGTTTTATAAAGAGAAAGATGTAATTTTAGAAGAGCGACGGATGCGGATAGAGAATTCACCAATTGGATTGATGGTAGAAAAGTTTATCGATACAGCTTACAAAGCCCATCCCTACAGGCGTCCGGTGATTGGTTATGACCAAGATATCCGCAATCTGACACCAGAAGATGTCCAAAAGTTTTTTGATACTTACTATGTACCAAGTAATTTAACCATTGCCATTGTCGGAGATGTCAATCCAGCTGAGGTGAAAAAACTGGCGCAAACTTATTTTGGCCGCTTTCAAGCCAAAACCAAAGCTGTTGAACAAATTCCGGTGGAACCGCCACAACAACAAACACGGGAAGTGACTTTACAGCTACCTTCTCAACCCTGGTATTTAGAAGGTTATCATCGTCCAGCGATTACTCATCCAGATAATGCCGTCTATGAAATCATTGGCAGTTTATTAAGTGATGGGCGCACGTCGCGGCTATATAAGTCTTTGGTAGAAAAGCAGCGTTTGGCGCTAAATGCTCAAGGTTACAGTGGATTTCCTGGAGATAAATACCCAAACCTGATCTTTTTCTATGCTCTCACAGCTCCTGGTCATACAGTTGATGAATTGGCGGTGGCTTTACGTCAAGAAATTGACAAATTAAAAACTGAGCCTGTAGCAGCGGCTGATTTGCAACGAGTGAAAACCCAAGCACGGGCGAGTTTGTTACGTATTCTCGATTCCAATATGGGCATGGCTCAACAATTGTTGGAATATGAGGTGAAAACTGGCTCTTGGCGGAATTTGTTTAAGCAGTTGGATGAGATTTCAGCGGTGACGACGGCTGATATTCAACGGGTGGCAAAGGAGACTTTTACGCCGAAAAATCGCACGATTGGGAAGCTGTTGTCGAAAAAAGGATGAAAAACGAACCGCAAAGGAAGAGAGATATGCAAAGGTATAAGGTGAAGGGTAAAAGGCAGATAGCGTTGAAAATTCAAAATAGGAAGGGGCTGATTTATGCTTTGGTTGCTGTTTTTGCGTGTTTACTTTTAACTTGTAATTTTTCTCTGGCGGCGACGGCTGAGGCGAAGCATTACACAGAATTGCAGCTACCACCGCTACCTGAGATTAAGTTACCCAAGTATGAGCGGTTTGTGCTGCAAAACGGCTTGGTTGTGTATTTAATGGAAGATCATGAGTTACCGTTGGTGAATGGTACAGCGTTTGTACGGGCAGGGAATCGCTTGGAACCAATGGAGAAAGTTGGGTTGGCTAGTTTTACAGGCGCGGTAATGCGAACTGGAGGAACTAAGAAGCATTCGCCTGATGAACTCAACGAGATGTTGGAACAACGGGCGGCATCTGTGGAAGTTGGTATTGGTGAAGCTTTTGGTAGTGCTAGCTTTGACGCACTGAGTGAAGATTTAGAAACGGTGTTTGGGCTGTTTGCTGAGGTGCTACGATCGCCTGTATTTGCTCAAGAAAAGCTAGACTTGGCGAAAACTCAAGCCAAAGGTGGGATTGCCCGTCGTAATGACAATCCAGATGGGATTGCTAATCGAGAATTTAAAAAATTGATCTATGGCAAAGATAGCCCTTATGCTCGCACGATAGAGTATGCAACGGTAGATAAAGTTGAGCGTGAAGATTTGCTCAAGTTTTATCAGCAATATTTCCACCCCAATAATATGATTTTGGGGATTGTGGGTGATTTTGATGCTAAGAAAATGCGATCGCTGATTCAAGCTAAGTTTGCCAATTGGCAGCGTAACCCAGGTATTGCTAAACCCACATTACCAAAGGTTTTGCCAGCTAATACAGGTGGAGTCTTTTTTGTCAATCAGCCACAATTAACCCAAAGTAGTGTGCTTATCGGGCATTTGGGCGGACGTTTCGACAATCCTGATTATCCAGCGCTGGATGTATTGAATGGGGTGTTAAGTGGATTTGGTGGACGCTTATTTAATGAAGTGCGATCGCGTCAAGGTTTAGCTTACTCTGTCTATGGCCAGTGGAGTCCCCGCTTCGATTATCCTGGCATATTTATCGCTGGTGGACAAACGCGATCGGATGCTACTGTCCAGTTTGTCAAAGCCTTACAAGCTGAAATCAAGCGCACCCAAACTCAAAGAGTGACAGCAAAAGAACTGGCTTATGCCAAAGAGTCTACACTCAACTCCTTTGTATTCAACTTTCAAGACCCCGGCCAAACCTTATCACGGTTGATGCGATACGAATATTACGGCTATCCTGCTGATTTTCTCTTTCGCTATCAAAAAGCCGTCGCCGCCACCACAGCAGCCGATGTCCAACGGGTAGCACGAGAATATCTTAAACCAGAAAAGATTGTGACTTTAGTAGTGGGGAATCAAACCGCCATTCAACCGCCATTGACACAGTTAGCTAAACAGGTGACACCAATAGATGTAACGATTCCTGGTTCGTAGCCACAGGCTAAGAATTAATAGCGTAGATGGGTAGATACTCAGTATCCAAATAAAATCGCAAGCCTTAGATCCCCGACTGTCTAAGAAATCGGGGATCTTGTTTTTAAAATAATTTTCTCCATTATCGGGAAATGACTAAGGACAAATTGGAGTAACAAGTAGAAACTAAATCAGGAACCAAAACCTCTGGGAACCCCAGAGGTTTTTCTCTACTCTATTCATCTTTATAGGAGCGATCGCTCCAGCATACACTTCTATGAAGCAGTAAAATTGTCGCCCCTATCAGGTCAACTAGAGTAAGCTAAATTTAGGTTTTAACTATCGGGAGTGGAGATGATGTTGTTGGAATTAAAGCGCATCCATGTTCCACCAGGACAAAGAGTGCTACTACGAGATGTAACCTGGCAGGAATTGGAAACAATTCTAGAATATTTAGGGGAACACCGAGCAGCACGAATTGCTTATGATAGGGGAATACTGGAGATTATGGCACCACTGCCAGAACATGAAGACGATAAAGAAATTATTAGCGATTTAGTCAAAGCTGTTTTGGAAGAATTAGACATTGAGTTTAGATGCCTTGGTTCTACCACTTTCAAAAACCAAGCAATGGCTCAAGGTATAGAACCCGACCAGTGTTTCTATATAAAAAATGAATCTAAGATTCGCGGCAAAAAGCGGCTAGATTTAGCAGTAGATCCTCCTCCAGATTTAGCTCTAGAAATTGATATTACTTCTCGCACTCATCCTAATATTTATGAAGCGCTAAAAGTACCTGAGCTTTGGCGTTTCGATCGAGGTAAGCTCCAAATTAATGTTCTGCAAGACGGACACTATGTAGAATCTCAACAAAGCTTAAATTTTCCTCTATTCTCAGTAATTGAAGCAATTCCCCAATATCTGGAGCAAAGTACAACAGCAGGTAGAAATGCAACGCTCAAAGCTTTTCGTCTTTGGGTACAAAAACAGATACACCAGCAATAACTTCTGCTGTCACCAGAATTCACAACAGACAGCAGATTTCAAGTTAGTGAAGTACACAAGCCAAGTCTCTAATTTAAGTAGAATTCAATAGGTTATAAGCCAAAAACCCAGATGTAGAGACACGATTTATTGCGTCTTGCAAGACCCTTATTTCATCAAACTCATTCTCGATTACGCGAACGGGGAGCTATAACTAGATCAAATGAAGGAGTGTGAGGGGTAGAGAGTAGATTAATGCTGGCATATTTGATGGCGCTAGGCACAGAAGAGTAGTTGAGGTTATTCTTTCTTGGTTTATTATCTAATTGGTAAACGCGTAATATTTTTATCTGCTAAAGCGGTTATGGAGCTACAAATAAAATGACTGTTTTATTATTTGCCATCCTGTTGGCAATTAACTTAGGTGCTGGATGTTATTTGACTCTAGCTAATCCTCTAAAAATTTCAGAGCAAACATCAACTAAACTTATTTTTATTATTCGACCAAAAGTATTTTTAGGTTTGGGAATATTTTTTAGTCAATTGTTTGTTTTATTTTTATTTGCGTCTATTGTATTTACACCTATTACACAACTTGTCTGCAATCGTTATCCAAACAATATATCTACTTCAAATATTGATTTGAGTGCGGGACAAAATACTCTAACAGTGATGTGTAAGTTAACAAAAAATAATTGGTTAGGTCGAGAACAGAGTCAAACGCTAGTTTCTGAGTTACTAGAGGCTAAATTGGAAACTCAGATTGATACTGATGGTCAGGCTAAGTATTATAAATATAACATTTTACTATTAAATGATAGAGATAGTTTTCCTTTTTCACGCGCAGGATATCCAAAATTGAACCTTGAAAAATTGCAATTAATAGTATCAAGAATTAATAATTTTTTGAAAAACCCTATAGAGAATAATTTAGCGGTTATACTTGATGAGACTTTTACGGGTTACATTTCTGTCATGATTACTGTATTCTGTGGAATATTAGCGTTGCTAGTAGCGTCACTAGGTTTATTTATCACTTGTAATTTTGACAAGGAAACAAATACTGTAAAGCTTAGTCGTTACAGGTGGTTTGGAACGTTAGGAAAAACAGTTTTTCAATATTATTTGAACGAAATTACTGATATTAAGCTTGAACGGATTGATACTAGTATAGATGAATACTTTTTTCGGGTTATTTTAGTATTAGAATCGGGTGATAATCTACCATTAACGCCTAATTATACTTCAAATTATATAAATGGAGATTCTATAGTTAAACTAACTAAAGATTTTCTGGAACTAAAACATAAAGATAGTGCTAGATAAAAGCGTGAAATTGGTTTCTTTGAAGTCATTACTACCGCATTTTTATTTATGTTTGTTAAACCCAAAATATTTTTATCATCGCTTGCATTATTACTCAGTTTTGCAAGCCTATTTCTTAGCGCTTGGATTATTCTTTCTGCTCCAAATATGTTTTTACTCACACTAGCAGTGGGAGCGCCAGAAGTCAGTCCTTGGTTATTTTTATTAAATTTGCTCTTTTTATTGCTGTCTTTATTCTATATCCGTCGCCGTCAACTCCAACGTTTAGTTTGCATTTTCAGTTTAATCGGATTGCTAATTTGTGGATGGGTGCTAGTGAATATCCCACCAACTCAGATGCAGATGGCTAAAGCGATGAAACAAGGGCTGGGAGTAAATTATCTAGAGCAAATTCCCGTTCAAGTAAGGGCTAAAATGCAAACCCATCCCTTTAACTTAGTTAATTTCTTCTGGGGTATTCCATTAGGGAAAACGCGTCATCAAAAAGATATTCTCTTTGCTTCTCCTGGAGGAGTACCTTTAAAAATGGAAGTTTACCAACCCCCAGAGGTAGGGAAATATCCAGCAGTGGTAGTAATTTATGGTGGAGCTTGGCAATATGGCAATACTCATGCCAATTCTGAGTTTAATCAATATATTGCTAATCATGGATATACGGTATTTGCGATCGACTATCGACACGCACCTCAATATCAGTTTCCCTCTCAATTAGATGATGTGCGTACAGCCCTAAATTTTATTCGCAAACATGCAACTGAATATGAAGCCGATTCAGAACGTATGGTACTTTTAGGACGTTCTGCTGGGGCACATCTAGCAATGCTAGCGGCTTATCAACCCGATGCACCACCCATTCGTGCTGTGGTGAACTATTACGGGCCTGTTAACTTAACTGAAGGATATAAAACACCACCAAATCCCGATCCTATAAATTCTCGCGCTGTTTTAAAAGCATTTCTTGGTGGTTCTTTAGAAGAATTGCCTAATCGGTATGAAATTGCTTCACCGATAAATTACTTAACGCACCCTTTACCGCCAACTTTATTAATTTACGGCAGTCGCGATCATTTGGTGCAAGCGCGATTTGGCAGACAGATGTACGAACGTTTACATGATGGCAACACTGCGGTTTTTCTAGAAATTCCTTGGGCAGAACACGCTTTTGATGCTGTTTTCAACGGTGTGAGCAATCAACTAGCGTTGTATTACACTGAGAGGTTTTTGGCTTGGGCGTTGTTCAGGCAATGATTTTATTAGCAGACTCATTCACAATTATTAAAAACTCAGCACTCCTTACTCCTTTTGAGGCCAGCGCCAATTGTAGCGATTCCATTCATACATTCCTTGAATTTCATACTCAGCGCCGTTAAAGAAGCGGACGACGCAATTAGTAGAGGAATCATCGCTATCGCTAATTTCCTCGACTTTAATCACCATACACGGAAACCATTCCCGCTTACAAGGCCCATCCTCCTGCACCCATTCCCATAGTGCATTGGAAACTTCAATGCGATCGCCTACTCTTAACTTCAATGCATCCTCAAAATAAGAATACTTGTCAAAATGATATGACTCAACACGATTCAACCACTGTAAACCATAGCGTTGGCGAATAAAGTGTACCGTTCCAGAGTCCTGTTCTAGTAACCAGTCGTTGAGTAATTGCACTTTCCAAGTACGGTTGCGTTGTTCTTCATCCTTAACAAATTGTAAAAATGCTTCTAACTCCTCTGGGGTAAGTTCGTCTAAAGGATTAGCAATATTTGACTTCCCAGAGGTAGAATTTCCCTGAATTTGCTCGATCACTTGCAGTAATATCTGTTTCTGCGTGTCAGTGAGAGGACAGCTTGCTGCATCACAATCATTAAAGGCTGCGAACATAGCTACTTCAATCTCATCTGGAGTCATAAGTTCATAGCAATTGAGGGGTTATTCCCCTAATTATTACAAATGTTAAATTCAAGTCTCCAATCACCCTGTAGTTAAATCATAAACATAATTAAATGTAAGATGCCTAATATTCAAGGAAGTCAGGAGTCAGCAGAAAAACTTGATTCCGTCTCCTGTCTTCTGAGTTCTTGGTATCAGTTTGGTATTTTCTAATGTTGACCCAAACTCAGCATCCCACAAAAGTCCTGACTTTTGAAGAATTTCTGGCTTATGACGATCGCACTGATACCCGCTATGAATTAGTGGATGGAGAGTTAGTAGAAATGCTACTCGAAGGGTACGGCGACCATTGCATCAGATATAGTACCTGATTGGGAATTGACCGTGGAGCAGGTATTTGCAGTGGCGAATTAATCAGGGAAGTAGAGAATAGAGAGTAGGGGTATGTTGTAAGCTGAGGTTATCAGTTAATAATTATTGAATTAAATCACGGGGTCTTTTATGCGGTTGCGTTCACTCACGGTCGTTTTTATTTCATGTCTCATTGCCCTTCTATCGTGGGTGATTATTCCTCCAGCTGTAGCCCTGACACAGATTAAACTATTTGATGTCTCTTATAAAGATTGTCCACCAGAACTAGCAGAAGGGGCTGTTATCAGTAGTGGTAGCGCTGCTGCCAATTGTTTTCTTGTCATTGGCAAAGCAGAAAATGGCACTAATAAAACAGTCTACGACGCAGATATTTTTGGACGCATTTATGATGCAAATAATGACTCGGTGATGCAAAACCGCACTCGTTTAGGCTCTATTACCGAGGTGCCACCAGGTATTAGCGATTTTGAATTGAGAATTTCTGTACCGGCGAATCAGCCTACTCCGTTGAAGCTGAAGCAATTCAAGGCTGCGGGGTTTAGTGGTCAAGTGCGTAAGTAATTCTTAATTCCTAGTACTCCCCAAAGGCGAGAAACAGGCTAGGTAATTAACGTAAGTTGCTAGTTAGTGTTGTATAATGGCATTTTTTGAGAACTAGCAACTTGGGTTAATTAGTAATTCGTAAAAAATCGTAGAGACGCTTATATACTTAACGTCTCTACACAATTTTTTACCAAGGTAGTAATTAAAATCTTTCTATAAGGGCAGGTTAGCTGGAATGGCACTCAAAAGCCCGCTAACTACATTGAGTGCTAAGAAAGCTAAGATCGGCGAAAAATCCATACCGCCCAGTGGGGGAATAATTGAGCGGAATAGATTTAGATAAGGGTCAGTTATTTGGGCTAAAGCGGCAAATGGCTGGTTATACCAGTTGATTGTCGGAAACCAGGTTAGCAAAACCCGGATAATTAGCAAATAGCTATAAAAGCTGACAAAGGTAATTAGTGTCGTAATCAGTAAACTCATGGATAGCTTTGTTTCCTACTAGGTGTCAAACGCGGTCTTATCTTTTAATTTTAATTTAGTCCAAAGTCAAAAGTGTTTGCGGATTTCACGTTTACCACACTTGACACGTTCACCACGCCTGAACAAACTTCAGGAGTCTTTAGTGAGGGAGCGATCATTGGCTGCTTGGGGTGAACTGCTATTAACATTTCCCAGTTGCTTTCGCACTTCATCAATTGTGGCATTTAGCTGGGCAATTTTATCTTCTAGCGATCGCCTGGCCGTTTCTATGCCGATGCTTTCACTTTCTGAGGCTTTCATCTGACGCCGCTTTGCTGCTATTTTCTTAGCTTCGGCTTGGCTATCTGTCAGTTCTGTCTCCTCTTCTATTAGCAATTCTGGATCGCGTCGAGAAGCAATCAGCGCCCCGATCACACCGCCAAATATGCCACCAACAAACGCCCCTGCTACAAAACCACTGCCAAAACCATCTCGCTGACTCATATCTTTACCGCCTTCAACAAACCTTGCAACTTTTACAGTAGTTATGCTATTTACCTGCCCTAGCTGCATACTAGCTTAAGTCCCAAAGATGCGATCGCCTGCATCTCCTAATCCCGGTACAATATACCCCTTGCTGTCCAGTTTTTCGTCAATAGTAGCCGTGTAAATTATTAAACCTGGATAAGCTTCACTCAATTTTTGCAAAGCTGGTGGAGCCGCTACTACACAAACAATCCGTGTCAGGGCTGGGTCAGCACCCCGTTGTGTCAATTCTGCCATTGCCGCCATAATTGACCCTCCGGTTGCCAACATTGGATCGGTAACTAACACTCGTGTTTGAGGGTCAAATTTTTCTGGTAACTTGTTCAGATAACAATGAGGTTGCAGTGTTTCTTCGTCTCGTGCCAAACCAAGGTGATAAATCGATGCTAAAGGCAGTAAAGTCTGCGCTCCCTCTAGTAATCCTAGCCCAGCCCGCAGAATCGGCACTACTGCTATAGGTACTTGCGGATCGATCACCGTTGCCAGACAGGTATCTAAGGGACTCTGTACTGCTGTTTCTTGAGTCGGCAACCAGTCTCGTGCAGCTTCATAAGTCAGCCATCTTCCCAACTCAGTCATGGCACTGCGGAACAATACTGAAGGCGTGCCTGCATCACGGGCAACTGCTAGCCAGTGCTTGATCAGGGGATGAGGTGGAACATAAACGCGCAATTGTAGCGTCATAGCCAGAAATAGGCGCCTTTTTATTGTATAAGAACTGAAACACCATAATACTCTTTCCTGCATCCGGCTGACAGCTTAAAATTAGCAATCTCAATTTTATTGATAAAAATTTTCATTAGTAGTTGACATTAATTCTCAATCAAGGCTATATTCATATACAGTGTTCTCCTCTCTTTTAAGGATCGGCAGACGGGATTAGTCAGCAGTAGCAGGCTCGTCCCTCTTTTTTTTTGATTAGTCATGGTCTTTTGTCATTGGTCATTAGTCATTAGTCATTAGTTAAATTAAATATTGATTAACTCTAGACAAAGGACAAATACTTCTCTACGGGACGCTACGCGTAGCTTGTTTCCCCGGAAGGGGTAGGCTCAGTACAAAGGACAAATGACAAATGACAAATGACGTAATCGTGATTGGGTCTGGGATTGGAGGATTAGTAACAGCGACCCAGTTGGCGGCGAAGGGAGCGAAAGTGCTGGTACTGGAACGTTATTTGATTCCAGGTGGTAGCGCTGGTTGTTTTGAACGCCAAGGCTATCGGTTCGATGTTGGCGCATCGATGATTTTTGGGCTGGGACAAAACGGCACTACTAACTTACTCACACGAGCATTATCTGCTGTAAATGTCAGCCAAGAAGCGATCGCAGATCCGGTGCAGATTCACTATCATCTACCCCAAGGTTTAAACCTCAAGGTTGACCGGGTTTATGAAAAATTTTTGCAAAATCTTACTGCTCATTTTCCCTATGAAGAGCAGGGGATTCGTCGCTTTTATGACGAATGCCAAAAAGTATTCAAGTGTCTCAACAGCATGGATTTGTTGTCGCTGGAAGAACCTCGGTATTTACTGCGGGTATTTTTCCAACATCCTTTAGCGTGTCTCGGTTTAGTTAAGTATTTGCCCCAAAATGCGGGGGATTTTGCAAGACGTTACATCAAAGACCCGCAATTATTAAAATTTATTGATATGGAATGTTATTGCTGGTCGGTAGTTCCATCAGACATGACACCAATGATTAATGCTGGAATGGTCTTTTCTGACAGGCATTATGGCGGAGTGAACTATCCCAAAGGCGGAGTGGGACAAATTGCCCAAAAACTGGTGGAAGGCCTAGAGAAGGCTGGAGGTAAAATTCAGTACCAAGCTAGAGTCACGAAAATTCTCACAGAACAGGGAAAAGCGGTAGGTGTGCAACTGGCAAATGGTAAAGTATATCGAGGTAAACGCATAGTTTCAAATGCTACACGCTGGGATACATTTGAACAATTACTACCAGCAGAAGAAATGCCATATAATGAGAAAAAATGGCAACAAAATTATCAAAAATCTCCCAGCTTCTTGAGTTTGCATATAGGGGTAAAAGAGTCAGTTTTACCTGCGGGGACAGAGTGTCACCATATTTTGCTAGAAGACTGGGAAAAGATGACAGCAGTGGAAGGGACAGTTTTCGTTTCGATTCCCACATTGCTTGACCCAGATTTAGCACCAAATGGATATCACATCATTCATGCCTTTACGCCTCATTGGATTGATGATTGGCAAAAACTTTCTCCAAGCGAGTACGAAGCTAAAAAAGAAGAGGCAGCTTGGCGAATTATTGACCGCCTAGAGAAGATTTTTCCCGGTTTAGATGCCGGATTGGATTATTTAGAAGTGGGGACACCGCGCAGCCATCGCCGCTTTTTGGGTCGTGAAGATGGCACTTATGGGCCAATACCCCGGCGCAAGTTGCGGGGGTTATTAAGTATGCCCTTTAATCGCACAGCTATTCCAGGACTTTATTGTGTAGGAGATAGCACCTTTCCTGGTCAAGGTTTGAATGCAGTCGCTTTTTCTGGGTTTGCTTGCGCCCATCGCATTGCCGTAGATTTAGGATTATAAAGTACATCAACCCTTTTAAAACCTCAAAAAATTGACTTTGGCAAAGAGTTTTAACCTTAACTAAACTGTATTGCTTCATACTCATCATGTTTGCTTAATTGCTTATTAAACGCGAAGAACCCCACCCCGCCAAAGCTGTGCTTTGTCTCCCCTCCCCGCAAGCGGGGAGGGGTTGGGGGTAGGGTTCTTTTTTTATGGGTCATTTGGCGGACATGATATAAGTCAATTTAGTTAACACAACTAGATGATTTTAATTTTACTTGCGGCTCTAGTAGCTTTTTCTCTAGCCTCTTGGACATTCACACCCTTTGCCAAAGCTACTCCCATTCGCCGATATGGATGAGCATTAGGTTTACCAAATAATCTAATATCTACATCTTTTTCTGACAAAGCATCGGCTACACCACTAAAAGCAATCAAATCAGAGTTTTCTGAAGCTAAAATTACTGCACTTGCTGAGGCTCCTAGCTGTTCTATATGAGGAATTGGCAAGCCTAAAATAGCTCGCAGATGAAGTTCAAATTCATTTAAATTTTGTGAGATTAATGTCACCATTCCTGTATCGTGAGGTCTGGGAGAAAGCTCTGAAAAAATCACTTCATCTTTGGTAATGAAAAATTCAACGCCAAAAATTCCGGCTCCTCCTAAAGCATCTGTGACTTTGATAGCTATTTCTTGAGCTTTTAATATTTTATCTTCCGAAATTTCTGCGGGTTGCCACGATTCTTGATAATCTCCTCTTTCTTGGCGATGACCAATAGGAGAACAGAAAATAGTGGGTGCATTCCACTGTTTAATTGTCAGTAAAGTTATTTCAATTTCAAAGTTAATAAATTCTTCTACGATGACCTTTTGACTGTCGCCTCTAGAATTAGCGATCGCATAATTCCAAGCTTTCTCAACTTCACTCTTATCCTGCACTACAGATTGACCTTTCCCTGATGATGACATCACAGGTTTAACAACATTGGGAAAGCCAATTTTATCCGAAACTGCAATCAATTCTTCTAGAGTTGTTGCATAGCCATATTTAGCTGTTCTGAGGCCCAATTCTTGATGTGCCAGTTCCCGAATTCTATCGCGGTTCATTGTATAGTTAGTAGCAGCCGCAGTTGGTATAACTGTAATCCCTCGCTGCTCAAATTCGATCAGTTTTTCTGTTCTGATTGCTTCAATTTCTGGTATAATAATATCTGGTTGATATTTGGTCACTACAGCTTCTAAATCATCAGCACTGAGCATAGAAATAACTTCATAAGCATCAGCAACCTGCATTGCCGGAGCATTACTGTAGCGGTCAACGGCAATCACATAATTACCAAGACGTTGAGCTGCGATCGCAAATTCCTTACCTAGTTCTCCTGAACCCAGCAGCATCAATTTTTGAGGCAATTTAATACTCATTAGCTTATCCAGATCAATCTTAATCCAATAATCTTATAATTTTTTGTGTTTTAATTATCGCCTTCTCAAGGGTTAAATCTAGCTCCACGCAGTTGTAAATCTTGCCGTTGTAGCGCAGTTAAACCAATACCAACGCCAAAGTTACACTTATCTACTAGAGCCTCTAACCAAACAGTATCATTCAAAGTTGCACCTCGTAAATCTGCATTTCTCAAATCGGCTTTCATCAAATTTGCAAATAAAAGGTCTGCATTGACTAAACTACTACCTTGCAGATTTGCTCCAGACAAATTTCCTCGGATAAAGTTTACTCCATCTAAAGTTAAATCAGATAAATCTGCTCCTATTAAATTCGGAAATTTTAGCTGACTTGGATATTTAAAAAACCGCATTATACAGATGATGTTTGCTTCATGTAGTCGCATTTTTGTTAAAAACTCATAACGAGCTATGCCGAGTTGCTTAAGAACTTGTAGACGCTGTGGGGGACTTTGTTCTAAAAACTGGATGGCTGTATGGCGTAAGTCTTGAGTTGGCAGATTTAGCATTATTGTTAAATTATCATGATACTTATGCTAATAAAAAATTTAACCTTAACGCAAGAACCCCGACTTCCTCAAGAAGTCGGGGTTCTAATGGATAACTATTTACCTAGTACAGCGCGGCGGAAATAAACAACCCATTCCAAATCAACAAAACGCCTACGCTTTATTGATTTTGACTTTTGACTCTTGACTTTTGCCTTGCGGTACTAGCGTCCTGCTAATAGTGCTTTCGTAGCAGATTCGCCTGCTAATCTCACCTGCTTTGTCAACTGGAAATTCAACAACGCTAAAACACTCAGCTGAGCGAGGAATGCCATTAAAACTGTTGTCGCTTCAGAGTCTTGGATAGCTGCCCAAGGAAAAGTTGAAAACAGCCATACAGTAGGATATTCCCACGAGGATATGCCAAGAAATCCTAGAATTATTGGTGGTAAGAATGATATCACGCCTATAGTACCTATTGCCCAAAAAGAACGTTTGGGAGTTTTCAGCAAAAGTATTAATTGGGCAATTGTAGCGTAAATCATGATTATGCTGACAGACAAAGCTACAGCTAAAAGTACTTTAAACCTGCCAAAATTGCTATTTAGCCAATTGTCTGTATCAAAAACAGATGTAATTAAAATCCAGACTAGCAAGGGGATAATAACAATTGCCAGATTAATAGCGATCGCCACAAGTGCAGGGCTTTTTTCAGCCCAAATTAGATCCTGCCAAACACTCTTGCGGCTAGAAACTCCCTGATGTCGATATCTTGCCCAATCTTGTACATCTTGACGATGAGGGGAAAGAATAGCAATCAAACTGAAAATTAACCCCAAGTTGTATATTGCCAGTAAAATTAAATTTGGCTCAAACTGTCCGTAAAAGCTGGAATTCTTTTGCCAAAATTGTAAGCTAAATCCCCACATCATCACCTGGCAAAAAGCTACTAATAAATAACTTTGTCCCTTGCTGATGATTGAAGCTTGAGGATTACGAAAGCAACGTTTTAGAGCTTGTAAGATTGCATAACTACACAATCCCAAGTTTAACAAATGGAAACTAACAACACTAACAATATTTTTTCCTAATGGTAAATAGAAAAACTCCAAGTTTTTCATGGGAGAACCATTGGAGACACGTAACAAGTTAGGAAACAGATAATTTACTGTATCCCAAGGAGCGAAAATTCTTAACCAAGCAGTTGAATTATTTATACCGTTGTTATAAGACGATGCCATCAATATCGTTGTAAACAAGAAAAGCAAAACTGCGCCACTACCTAACCAAGGCTGAAAACCGCTAAACCAGCGACTCACTAAGCCAAATAGTAATGCGGCACTGTAGAAAAAAATACAGCTAGTAGCAAGAATTGCATAATAAATAAAAATGTAACTAAAGGCAATTTTGGCAGAACTCCCAGCCCAGAAATGTAAAGGAACTGCTCCTAAAATAACGAGATAAATTAAACTCGGAACTCCTAGTAACTTGCCAGTCAAGATACTTGTTTCTGATTGAGGGCTGAGACGAATGAAATTCAGTGTACCGCGAGTTTCTTCTTTAGCTAAATCGTTAATCAGCAAATAAGTTCCCGCAACTAAGAGGGTAAATACAAAAATTACACTCAAAGAGAGGAATATATATTCCCAGTGATCTCGCCACCATAACTGCCAATCAATTTCGTTTTGCGGGCAAAAATTCTTTGAGAAAAAATAATTTAAATCATCAATTTGAGATTGATTTGATTGCTGATAAACCTGGTTTTGCCGCAGTTCATATACTTTATGCAAACGACAGTATGGAGCAGTTAGCAAGTATTCATCATTAGGAAACTCGCGTAACTGATATAAAAAAACTACCAGTTGTAGAAGTAGAGATGTAGCAACTGCGATCGCGACATTAAAAATTTTTAGGCGTCCTTTGAGTTCCCGTAATAGTTGCGGATTCCAATCGCCGATTTTGTCTATTAAATTGAGCATCATAGGAAAAAATTTCTCCAAAAATGGGGAGTGATATTTATTGACGCATTAAGATGCTTGTTTGTGACCTAATTTTAAGAAAATAGTTTCTAAGTCTTCTTGGGTGCAGTGAAAATCAGTCAGAGGAATGCCTGCTTTAATGAGCGATCGCAACAACTCAGCACTATCTTCATCTTTGCCCGAAAAATTCACCCGCACGCTGTTTTTTCCTAATATCACCTCCCACTCTTTTACTAAATGATGATGTTTCAATTCCCTTAATAGTGCTTCTAGGTTCCCCAGAGTTGATATCACAATTTGCTGGTGGGCAAGACGTTGATAAAGTTGCTGTAAAGAGGTACTTTCTACCAAAAAGCCAAGTTCCATAATTCCCACAGAAGTACACAGTTCAGCTAAATCACTGAGAACGTGGGAAGAAATGATTACAGTCATTCCAGCTTCTTGCAAAGCCTTAATGATTTCACGAAAGTGCATCCTAGCAATGGGATCAAGCCCAGAAACAGGCTCATCTAGTAGTAGTAAAATCGGTTCGTGGATAATGGTTCGCGCTAAACTTAAGCGCTGTTTCATCCCCCGTGACAGAGTAGAAATGCGACTATTGCGTTTATTACCAAGTTGGATTAGTTCTAAAACTTCATGTAAGCGTTGAGTGCGGCGTGGTTCTCGTAAACGATAGAGACGCGCAAAATAATCTAGGTAATCCCAGACTGTCAAATCCTCATACAGTGGGTAGTCATCGGGTAAGTAGCCAAGACGACGCTTAAGTTTGGGATTACTCTTGTCACGGAGTAGGCGATCGCCATTAATATAAATCTCACCCGTAGTTGGTTCCTCAGCAGTTGCCAACATTCGGATGAGAGTTGTTTTACCCGCGCCATTCGGCCCAATTAGTCCATATACTTCCCCCGTCTGTATTTCTAAATCAACATCATTGACAGCAACGTGTCGGTCAAATTGCTTAGTTAGTCCACGGGTGCAAATTGCTAATTCTTTTACCATCGCGGCTAGGGTGCGGCTTGTGATTAACAGTTAAGCTAACCTTTTTCTACAACTTTTGTCAGGCTGGTTTCGGAAATTGAAACTGGCTTTATATAAAGCTGCTTTTAGTCATAGGCATTATTTAACCTATCTTCACTAAAGTTTTAAATAATACCAATTATTAAGTTTTGCGACGGAAAATACTAAAGCTAGAAATCTCTAGGCCTTCTCAGTTAATCAGGTAAAAGCTGTATGGATTTTGAATCGATTATGAATATGCCTGCCATTGCTTATGCTATTGAAGATGGTAGGCAATGGGAACTATCTTTTGCCAACAATTTTTATTGGGTAGGTAATAGAGATAATATTGCAAAAATGATGAATGCTTGCGGACATGCAGTGATTGCTTTGATCAAGGCTTGGAACAGGTTATAAATTAGCAAAATATGTAAAGCCTAGTTAGAGGTGAATAAACCTCCTTAACCCGAACTGAGGTTATTTAGTAAAATTCTCAGATTCAAACTTGACTGTTTAGCCTAGTAGTCCACCAAAGAATCATCTCTTAAAGGTAATTTATGAATGGCTCATCAGCGGTAACTTTATCTGGAAAGTTGAGCCTTTACCCTCATTGCTCATCACATAAATATGACCACCGTGAGCCTGGACAATTTGTTGAGCGATCGCTAATCCTAACCCAAATCCGCCGCTTTCTCTGGCACGTTCTGTATCAACTCGGTAAAAGCGATCAAAAATGTAAGGTAAATCTGCCTCTGGAATTCCAATTCCAGTATCGATGACCTGAATTACTGCCCGATCTGGGTGAGGTTCTAAGCGTAACCAGACAGTTCCACCAGATGGAGTGTAATTACAGGCGTTATTGAGCAAGTTTTCAATAGCTAACCGCAGCAAATCGGGGTCAGCCCACAACTTAATGGGTTGTTCTGGTAAATGGCCGATCAACTCGATCGACGCTTTTGCAGCAACAGTATTGTAATAAATAGCTAAATTCTCTAGCAAGCTATTAAGATTAACCTTTTTGAGAGATTCGGGAGTTAATTTTCCCTGATGCCGAGCCAACAGCAGTAGGTTATTGACCAAGGTACTCATCGACTTGGCGCTATCGATGATATTCTCCACAGAGGGATGGATTTGGGGATGGTCTGCTGCCATTAATAACCCAACTTGGGCATTGGTCAAAATTGCAGAAAGGGGCGATCGCAGCTCATGAGAAGCATCTGATGTGAAGCGTTGCAGTTGATTATAGGCTTGCTGAACGGGTTGCATCGCTATGCCGCCAAGTACCCAACCTGTAAGTCCAATTAACCCCAGTGCTACAGGCACAGCAAGGGTCAACATTAACTGAAATTCTCTGAGATCGTTTTGAGTTTCTGTCAGCGGGATAGCAACTTGCAGATAACCGATGACCGAATTTCCTCCTTGAACAGGTAGGGTGACTTGACGAAGCCAAAGCGTCTCACCTGTAAACTGGTCAACGGACTTAATCGTGAGAAACTCAGATGCTATTCCCAACTTTTCTGGAGGTGGAGTACCAAAAAACCGCTTGAGTTTGCCATACGGGTCATACCAGCGAACATACACCAGTTCAATATCAGCGGGGTGAGAACCACTACCTAATAGCGGTATATTGCTCAGATCGACTTCTTTTTGTCCTTGATACAGCCGATACTGCGAACTGGCTGCCATTAGCTCTGCTCTTTTATAAAGCAGTTGATCTAATGCTTTAAGCTTGTCTTTTACCTCAAGATGATAAATAACTCCAGCAAAGAGAATCAGAATGCACCCCATTGAAAGGGTAAACCAACGAGCTAAGTTACGACGACTGCGGTTAAACACAACTTATGCTAATTCGTAATTCGTAATTCGTAATGACGCTCGCGGACTCGCTACCGCTACGCTAACGTAATTACAACGCTTTTCAAGTAATTAAACTACACTATATTTCTACTTTGCGTAGCCCTTATCAAGTTTCAAGATGGTTCTGGAGGGTTGAGGCGATAGCCCATACCGTAGACAGTTTCAATCCAATCGGCTGCTGCTAATGTTTGCAAACGTTGGCGAAGTTTACGAACTAGAACAGTGATTGCATTGCTTTCTGGCTCACTACCCCACTCCCATACAGCTTGCTCAATCTGGTTACGAGTCAGAACTTGCTTAGGATGACGCATGAAGTACTCTAGCAACTGAAATTCTTGGCTAGAAAGCGATACGATCGCCCCTTGTCGCTCCAAAATTAGTCTATCGAGATGAAGTTCGAGGTCTGCCAAGCAGAGGGTGTCTCCTTGCCAAAGGGGCGATCGCCTTCTCAGTGCCCGCACCCGCGCCATGAACTCCACGATATCAATCGGTTTGACGAGGTAATCATCAGCTCCGGCATCTAATCCTATGACTTTATCGGGTGTGGTATCTTTTGCCGTAATCATTAATACGGGAGATGTTTTTCCCGCCGCGCGATACTGTTGACACAAACTCACTCCACTAATCCGAGGTAACATCCAATCCAAAATCAGCAGATCGTATTCTTTTTCAGCCAAAAGCCATTGAGCAGTTTCACCATCCTTGACACCATCGACGCTGTGTCCCGCCTGAGAGAGAACCATTTGCAGCGGCATTAATTGCTTTGGATCGTCCTCTACCAGTAAGATTTTCATCACCTTTATACACTTGTGCTTGTTTAGAATAATCTATTGAAGCAATCTCAACGTCTTTCATCAGTAAGATTTCAGAGGATTGTCTACCCCATTAGGATATACATGAAGTGTGACCTAGCAAAATCAGAAGCAGGTGTAGTGTGTGGCGTATTAGTAAACGTTGGCTGCAAGGACTGGGATTAGAGTTTTGGTTGCCTCTACCATTGGTAGCAGTTGTGTTTTGGCTTGGCTGTAATTTCCTAGCTGCTCAAGAGTTAAGGCGACCCTACTCCACCGAGAAAAAACTTCAGTCAGATACTCAGCTTGAAGCACGGGTATCAGTCAATGTGTTGCTCATTAACGCCGCCGTCAACCGAACTAAAAGAATTACCCAGGTAGAAGTAGAAACAGCAGATCCCATCTTGAAGCGGTTGGAATTAGAACTTCCAACAATAGAATTCAGCCAAATAGAAGCGACAATTGCCCAAGAACTAGGTTTACCCCGTGAAGATGTTAGAAAGTTAGTGCGCTATGAGATTGTGGAATAACATCGATCCGATTTCAGGCTATTACTATAGTTGAAAAAAGCTGATTATATAAACTTTCTGACCTCCTGATTTTTATTTTCAATGCGTTCTGCCTTGGTTTTCAATGTTTGGTTCATAGCTTCAAACCCTTGGCGAACGTCGATATTTAATCGACGAGCCAACAGAGGTACTAGTAAACCCTGGAAAGATTCTTGCTGAATGAAGCGAACACGTAGGCGTAGCCCGTCGTAGACATCGCTTACTAACGGTTCAATGATAAAGCTATGTTCAACGTCAAATAATCCTGGTATCAAAAAGTGCCATAACCAGCGCAGTTTGCGATTAGGTTCTACCGTAATCACCGTAGGTCGAAAGGTCACAATATCTCTACCCGGAGGCTGAAAGTGAACGGTTAGCTGCGCCCCTTCACTCAGCAAACCACTAATTTGACGAATAAACAGATTCCAATGTGGAAAACTGGCAAAATCAGTAAGTAAGTTCCATACTTGCTTATCAGATGCCTGAATTTCAATTTCAGTGTAGATTTTCATGGTTATGAGTTGATAGGAAAACCAGAATTAAAACGGTTATTCCTGCTAAAAACAACCCCATGTATTCTAGTCCTAGTAATCGACCAACCCAAAAATTACGGGTGAAAGTAGGTAGATAAAGCAGGGGAAGCAGGGGGAGAAAATAACTTGATTTTCCTACCATAAAATAAACTATACAAAGTTTCTTTGGTGGACTACGAGGAAACTAGATTGTTTCTTGTAAAACATAATGAATACTATTCGTGGAATTACGTTTGAACAGCAACATTCTGGCGGTTGGTAGACAGTTCTGAAGGAACTACTGGCCTTGAACAATCAGGACGGAACATGGAGCGTGATGAACTACGTGATTGCTCACACTTCCTGCTAAAAGTTCGGCAAATCCTTTAAGTCCTCTACGACCAAGCACAATCAAATCTGCTCCCCAACTCCGGGCTAAATCACAGATGTTAGTCCCAGGATCTCCTGTTTGATAACTGGATTCTGCCCTAATGCCTAGTATTTTCGCTTTCTGATAGTACAACTGAAGTAAACTTTGTGCCTGTTGTGTTTCTATTTCCAGGTCTACTAAGTTTACAGTGAGTTGACTAGAAGCTGCTAGCTCAATGCTGTGACCAATCATTAACTGAGCAGCATCTCTTTGGGCTAACTCCAGCGCTTTTATAAACACTGTTGCAGTAGCAGGTGAATCATCGACTGCTACCAAAATCTTCTTAAAACTCATATCTAGCTCCAATAATCAATTACTTCATTTACTTGTATTATCTTTTAGCTTGATGGACAAATGTGATTTAAAAGTGAAATTAAGTAGGATAACGATTTATTCACTTTTCGTTCACATTCATCAGCAATCCTGGAAAAGAAGCAGATAAACGAAACTAACCCAACTGAGGTTTAAAACGAATACCCGAACTAATACAGGTCATGCTTACGCTATAAAACTATAGTTTTTTACTATTTGGAGATTAATAAAGCTTCGTTTTAAAATTACTGATTTTGATAGGAGATGTTGTGATGAATTTCAGTCCAGTTAAAAATGCGATCGGTATCATTTCTACCCATCAGGCTGTAACACAGGTGCTTGATGAACTCAGAGCTATTGACTTTCCCATGCAGAAAATTTCTGTGTTCACTTTAGACTCTGAAGACGAAAAGTTGCACGAGGATACTAATGCGGATAAACATCCCATAACTCCGATCGAAGGTGCTAAAGCAGGTGCAATTACAGGAGGAACAGCCGGGGGCTTGCTGGCACTGACAGCCGGACTTGGGGTATTAGTTATTCCCGGTGTTGGGCCGGCATTAGCGGTTGAATCTGTGGTGAGTACACTGCTAGCGGGTGGAGCGAGTGCGATTTTTGGCAGTGTTTATGGCGCATTTCAAGGTTGGTTTGCTCCCGAAAGGCAAGCTAGATTCTGTGAGCCAGCCACCTGCCAAGAAAAATTTTTGGTGAAGGTAGAAGGAACAGCAGATGAAATCTGGCAAGCAGAATCGATTCTCCGTTATTGGGGTGTGCAAGAGTGGCATGTTTATGAACTTAGCAAAAGATTCTCGTTAGCAACACAAATTTGAAAAAAGGTAGAGATTCAAACAGAGAAATCGATATTAAATCTGATGAGTCTTAATTACGAATTAGTTTAAAGGTTACTTCAATTTGGAGACTGAGATGACAGCAAATACGATCGCTACAAATACTTTTGCTCAGACAACAGAAGATTTACTCAACTATGAATGGCATACTCTGGGCGAACAAAAGGTTGTGCAAACCTTAGCCAGCCATCCTGAAGCGGGTTTGAGCCATGAAGAAGCTACCACCCGACACCAGCAGATGGGTGCAAATCAACTGACTGCTAAAAGTGGAAAAAGTTCTTGGCTACGATTTTTAGAGCAATTTAATCAACCACTACTATATATTTTGCTGACGGCGGGACTGGTGACACTGCTGCTCAAAGATTGGATAGATGCGGGAGTAATTTTTGGTGTCACCTTAATTAATGTCATCATTGGCTACATTCAAGAATCGAAAGCAGAAGGCGCGATCGCTGCTTTATCCAAAGCTGTCACTACCGAAGCAACTTTGATTCGCGATGGCCAAAAAACCCGTCTGGCTTCGACTGAACTTGTTCTTGGTGATTTAGTATTGCTGGCATCTGGGGATAAAGTACCCGCCGATCTGCGGTTATTAAGTGTGCGTGGGTTGCAAGTTGATGAGTCTGCTTTAACAGGCGAATCCGTTCCGGTTGAGAAAGCAACGGCATCACTGGCTATCGAAACACCATTAGCCGAACGAAGCAATATGGTGTATGCCGGAAGTTTCGTTAGTTTTGGACAGGCAGAAGGGATTGTAGTAGCGATCGCCGATGCCACAGAAACCGGTCGCATCTCCCAGTTAATTGAAAGCAGCACGAATCTGAAAACACCGCTAACACGAAATATTGACAAATTTAGCAAAAGCTTGTTGTATGTCATTTTAGGTTTAGCTGCCCTGACATTTGCAGTCGGATTAGGACAAGGCGAATCTTGGATTGATGTTTTCAAAGCGAGTGTGGCTTTGGTAGTCAGCGCGATTCCTGAAGGATTACCTGCGATCGTTACCGTCACTTTGGCGATCGGAGTTTCCCGGATGGCACGACGTAAGGCGATTATTCGCAAGCTACCTGCTGTGGAAACATTAGGAAGTACCACTGTTATCTGCTCTGACAAAACTGGGACGTTAACTGAGAATCAGATGACGGTTCAAAAGATTTATGCAGGTGGACAACATTACACCGTTAGCGGTATTGGTTATGCCCCAGACGGTGAAATTCTGATCGATCAACAACCTGTTGATTTCAATGCAGATGAACATGTTGCTCTTTGGGAATCCCTGGAAGCAGGATTGCTCTGCAATGATTCTCACATCGAATGGGGAGACGGACAGTGGAACTTAGTAGGAACCCCAACTGAGGGAGCATTGATTACGGCTGCCAATAAAGCGGGATTGACGCAAGGGAATCTAGATCAATTACCCAGAATAGACACCATTCCCTTTGAATCTCAATTCCAATACATGGCGACTTTGCATGAATTGGATGCAAAGCGATCGCTGAATGTGATTTATCTCAAAGGTTCTGTAGAGGCAATTCTCCAACGATGCGATCGCATGTTCGATGCTCAAGGACAACTCGCTCGTCTCAATCCTGCCGCAGTGGAACAGGAAGTTGCTGATATGGCAAACCAAGGGTTACGAGTGCTAGCTTTTGCCAGCAAAGAAGTTGCCACTAAGCGATCCTTGGATCGCAATGATATCGATCGAGGACTGGTGTTTCTGGGACTTCAAGGCATTATCGATCCGCCTCGTGAGGAAGCGATCGCCGCAGTCAAAGCTTGTCAATCTGCGGGGATTCAGGTGAAGATGATCACTGGGGATCATGCACTAACAGCAGCTGCGATCGCCCGCCAAATGGGAATTTGCTCGACTGAAGAACAGGTGTTCACCGGACAGCAATTAGCTCAGATGGATGAAAAAGAATTCGCCCAAGCGGCTGAACAAGGTATGGTATTTGCGCGAGTTGCCCCAGAACAAAAATTGCATCTGGTGAAAGCGTTGCAGTCTCAGGGTGAAATTGTTGCTATGACTGGAGATGGTGTCAACGATGCTCCCGCTCTCAAACAGGCAGATATTGGTGTAGCGATGGGCATAGCCGGGGCAGAGGTTGCCAAAGAATCGGCGGATATGCTTTTAACTGACGATAACTTTGCCTCAATAGAAGCGGCTGTGGAGGAAGGACGTGGTGTTTACCGCAACTTGCGAAAAGCGATCGCCTTCTTGCTGCCGATCAACGTTGGCGAATCTATGACGATTTTAATTGCCATTCTCCTAGCAACCGTGCTTCCCATCTTACCAATCCAAATTCTCTGGCTCAACATGGTCAGTTCAGTAGGGTTGATTGTTCCCCTCGCCTTTGAGCCACAATCTGGACAGGTAATGCAGCAACCACCACGCAACCCTAGAGAAAAGCTTTTATCAGGTAGTTTACTTAAGCGCATATTAGCGATTTCTGTTTTTAATTGGGTGGTAATTTTTGGGGTGTTTCAATGGATACTTCAAACTACAGGCAATGAAGCCTTAGCTCGCACAATGGCGATTAATGGATTGGTGGCAGCAGAAGTCTTTTACCTGTTAAGCATTACCCAGTTTTTACCATCTCTAGTCGTGAGAATCCAAGGTAAACGCACACCTGTAGCCTATGCACCTGCGATCGGAATTGTGGTTGTGGTGATTTTACAATGTGTGTTCAGTCAGTGGAGCATGATGAATCAAGTGTTTGACACCACACCTTTAACATTTATCCAAGCTCTTATTTGTATGGGTGTAGGTTTGCCAGTAGTGTTCATAGCTCTCATCTTGCAGCGTTTCGATCCGCTCAACTAAGGATATAGGACTTTTTTAGTAGTTTCATCCAATGCCAGATGATTACATTAGAGCTACACCCAAATAAATTAAAAACTCCATCAGTACATTTTGCTAGGTATGATATTTAATCTGAAAGCATTTACCTAGTAATAACCAGCTATGACCCAGAACTACCGCATTACTCTACTCCCCGGCGATGGCATTGGCCCTGAAATTATGGCAGTGGCGGTAGATGTGCTGAAAGTCGTAGGGAAGCAATTCGATCTGAAGTTTGAATTCCAAGAAGCCCTGATCGGTGGTGCAGCAATTGACGCTACAGGGGAACCTCTGCCCTCTCTGACTCTAGATACTTGCCGTAACAGTGATGCTGTATTACTCGCAGCCATTGGTGGTTATAAGTGGGATTCCCTACCATCCAATTTACGCCCAGAAGCAGGTTTGTTGGGACTACGTGCAGGTTTAGGATTATTTGCCAATTTGCGCCCAGCGAAAATTTTGCCCCAGCTAATCGATGCCTCGACTTTGAAGCGCGAAATTGTCGAAGGCGTAGATATTATGGTAGTGCGCGAACTCACTGGTGGGATTTACTTCGGTAAACCTAAAGGGATTTTTGCCACAGAAACTGGTGAAAAACGCGGTGTAAATACAATGGTTTACACCGAATCGGAAATTGAACGCATTGGACGAGTGGCGTTTGAAGCGGCAAAAAAACGCGGTGGAAAACTTTGCTCGGTGGATAAGGCAAACGTATTAGAAGTATCTCAGTTGTGGCGCGATCGCATCACCCAACTTTCACAAGAATATCCAGATATAGAACTCTCTCATTTATATGTAGATAATGCTGCTATGCAGTTAGTACGCGCTCCCAAACAGTTCGATACTATAGTCACAGGCAACTTGTTTGGTGATATTCTCTCTGATGCTGCTGCCATGCTCACAGGTAGTATTGGCATGTTACCCTCAGCTAGTTTGGGTGCTTCTGGGCCTGGTGTCTTTGAACCAGTTCATGGTTCCGCCCCAGATATTGCCGGACTTGATAAGGCAAATCCTCTAGCACAGGTTTTGAGTGCGGCGATGATGTTGCGTTACGGTTTAGACCAACCAGAAGCAGCAGATCGTATCGAACAAGGTGTATTACAAGTTTTAGAACAGGGCGATCGCACCGGGGATATAATTTCTCCAGGAAAAAATCTCCTTGGTTGCCGCGCTATGGGAGACTCACTCATCAAAGCGATCGAACAAAAATAATTTTGTATAGCAACTTGGGCAATTTGGCAACCTTTGCTATAAGTTTCGGGTAGACTAAAGGGAAATCTAGCAATCAAATAACAGTCGATAGTGTACGCATTACGACAAGGTCAAGTAAATTTTACCGCCCCAAAGAACCAATCGCCTTTGATTGATCCCTCTGTAATTAGAGCTGCTGGGCAGATATACTATACTCACTGTGAAGTTCACCCCGAAATAGCTGGGCAACCTTCCGGTGTAGCAATTAATCGTGTGACTCATCGAGGTAAGGTTATTTTTACTAACCAACCAGTTCTTTTACCTCAAGAATGTTTTGTGCCCTTAAGTCAAATTGAATCGCATATGTATTAGTCATTGGTCATTAGTCATTAGTCATTAGTCACTTGTACTGAGCGTAGTCGTACCCCTCCGGGGAAGCAAGCTTCGCGTAGCGTCTCGCAGAGAAGTATTGGTCATTAGTTATTGACAAAGCACAAATGACAAAGCACAAATGACACAGGACAAATGACAAAGGACAAATGACTGTATGGACATTTTGTTCGCCATCCCGGCGAGTGTAATGGTCTTTGCTTTAGGTGCATCTATTGGCAGTTTTCTCAACGTTATTGTTTATCGGCTACCTGCTGGGTTGTCAATTCTTTGGCCACCTTCTCGTTGTCCTAAATGCTTAAACCAGCTAAAAGCTTACGACAATGTACCAGTATTCGGCTGGATTTCCTTAAGAGGGCGGTGTCGATATTGCAAAAGCAAAATTTCTGTCCGTTATCCCGTGGTAGAAGGGGTAACGGGCATAATTTTTTTACTAATTTTTTTGGTATTTCAAGTTTCGACTTTAACAATAGGCTATTGGGCTTTTTGCAGTTGGTTATTGGCACTATCACTCATCGACTTAGATACAATGACCCTACCCAATCCACTTACTAAGTCAGGTTTAGTGGTGGGAATTTTGTTTCAAATGGTAGTTGGTTTTCTACCAGAGGGTAGTTTTGTGGCATTGGTAAATCACCTTATGATCGCTATAGTTGGTGCAGTATTAGGCTTATGGCTGTTTGAGGCGATCGCCCTATTGAGTTCAATTGCCTTTGGTAAAAGAGCAATGGGTACAGGTGACGCCAAGTTAGCAGCCATGATGGGAGCCTGGTTAGGCTGGAAATATTTGCTCTTGGCTAGTTTTATTGCCTGTGCGCTGGGAGCGTTAATTGGCATCGGTATTTTAATTATGCAGCGATCGCGACAAAAATTAGGACAAAAGATACCTTTTGGGCCTTTTTTGGCTTTAGGATCTGTGATTACTCTGTTTAGCGGCGAAGCCATTTTGTCTAGCTACCTGCGGTTATTTTTTCCAGCCTCTTGAATTGGAGTGGGGACTGGGGACTGGGGACTAGGGAAAATAATCATGCCCCATGCCCCATGCCCTTTCATAAGAAATATTTATAACTTGTGACTGTAACCAACATTACCCCATCAACCCTTCATATTTTGATAATATTCTGCTTGTGACTTGTATTACCCTCTTAACGACGATTAACCGTTGGCAAGCACAACTAGTGCAACAGATGCTGATCGTTCATAACCTAGCAATATGAATCATTGATTTGGGTGGGAGAGGGAGAGCATCTTAATTTGGAGGTTGGTATTCTCATGGCTTTTTCAGTACGTCCATATAATTAAGTCTGCTGAAAATAAAGACTAAGAGACTTGTATTGGCATAAGTATTTTCGTTAAGCTGGCAACCAAAGATGAAAATTAAGGTCTGAATTGCTTAAAAGCGTAGTTTGACGATGTAGCCTTTAGTGAGCCAGTGCGGTCTTGGGGGTTTCCCCCATGAGCAACTGGCGAACCCGAAGGGTCATTAATAAAGACAAATGACAAAAGGCTAAGGACAACCCAATACGGTTTGACATGTTTTCGACCTCATGCCCACTTAAAATAAAATAAAAAATGGCTAACAACGAAGAATCACGCGGTTTAAAGTCTCTATTTGATTGGTTTGCAAATCGACGGAAATCAGGATCTACCAGCCTCGAACGCCAAGAACGTGAAATTGCTGATGGTTTGTGGCATAAATGTTCTAAGTGTAGTGTGTTGGCATACACAAAAGACCTGAAAGCAAATCAGATGGTTTGTGCCGAATGTGGTCATCACAATCGGGTAGACAGCGATGAGCGTATCCGTCAATTGATAGATAATAATACCTGGAAACCGCTAGACGAGCATTTGCGTCCAACCGATCCGCTGGAATTTCGCGATCGCAAACCTTACAGCGATCGCTTGCGGGAAACACAAGATAAAATTGGCTTGATAGACGCAGTTAAAACTGGTTTAGGTCAAATCAATGGTTTGCCTATTGCTCTTGGGGTTATGGACTTCCGCTTCATGGGTGGTAGTATGGGTTCGGTCGTGGGAGAAAGACTCACCCGGATGATTGAGCAAGCCACTCAACGACGCTATCCTGTAGTTATCATCTGTACCTCCGGTGGCGCGAGAATGCAAGAAGGTATGCTCTCTTTGATGCAGATGGCAAAAATCTCCGCAGCCCTACAGCGCCATAAAGATGCCCGACTATTATATATTCCCGTTTTGACCAATCCCACAACGGGCGGCGTTACCGCTAGTTTTGCAATGTTGGGCGATATAATTTTGGCAGAACCCAAAGCAACCATTGGTTTTGCCGGTCGGCGAGTGATTGAGCAAACCCTGCGGGAAAAACTACCCGAAAATTTCCAGACTGCTGAAGATTTGCTCCAGCATGGTTTTGTTGATGATATCGTACCCCGTACCCAATTAAAGAACACCTTAGCCCAGCTGATTGCCCTACACCAGCCTGTATTAACAACACCTCACATGGTTTTGTGGGAAACAATGTCCTTAACTTCTAGCGCAGCAGAATAAAGTATGGGGTATGGGGCACAGGAGGCAGAGGGGAAAAACTTACAGCAACTTCTCCCCGGTCACTGAGCGTAGTCGAAGTGCAAGCTCTCGTACAGAAGTGCTGCTCCCCTGCTCCCCTGCTCCTTCACCCTCTCCCCGGCTCTTGAAGAAACATGAGTGGAACAAGGGCTACTAGTCGGAATAGACCGGAGAGGGCAAACAAGCCTAGTAAGCCTCCAGACTGAGTAAATTGCACAAGAAAGCTGCCTATAGTTGTGCCCAAAGCACCACTTGCTCCAGCAACGGCAGCTGCGATCGCAAAATAGATAGACTGATTTTTAATTGGTGCAATGCCCAATTGGATATTGTTGCTGCATAAGTCAATCGCTGCCCAAGTCCCCCCAGTCAAGATGTGTAACAGTGGCAACCACAACCAGATGTCAAGGTAGCTAACACCAATCCCCAGCCAAAGCAGTGGTGTGGCTGCAACCAAAATTCCAACACAGATGAGGATGGGACGATTGCCTATCTTGTCTGCTAATTTTCCCCACAAGATGAGCATCAGCAAAGTCGCTCCCGCCTGAAGACTGTTGTAGATAGTCACGTAGCTCACATCCAAATTTAAGGTGTCGAGCATATAGAGGTTAAAAAAAGGACTGCTGAGGTTAACAGCAAGCGCCCAAAAGCTGAAATACAGCAGAAATCTCAAAAAGTTAGAGTTTTTCCAGATGCTGTCAGTTAACTGGTCTTGTGGCGGATGAATTGATTGAGATACTTCAGAAGATTCATCTTTTGCAACCTGTGCCTGAATCTCAGTTGTTTGTGATGAGTTGCCATAATAAGTATTTTGCAATTGCGGATTCATATCCACTTGGAAATACTGGCATCCTAATCCCACAATTCCAAAGACAATGCTTATCAGTAGAACTACTCCATAGCCTTGTATAGTTCCCCCATACCAATGTGATACAACTAGACCGGCCATTGGTACGCAAATCAAATTAGTTAGACTACCAGCACTATTGCGTGCCCCAAAATACCTGCCTCGTAATCGTCGGGGAACTATTATTGCCACCCAACTGAGCCACGATGCGCTTCCTAGTCCTCCCAAAAGATTGCTGAATAGAACAATCAAGAGTGTCAATATGACTAACTGGTGAGCATCAATCACTCCCAAGCTGGCGCTGACAATACCAATTACTAAAATCAGCCATATCAGCCGACCAATTCCGTGTGTCCGAAGCAAATATTGAAAGCGGCTGGTGCTGCGTTCCGACAAGTAAGCACCCAACGGCTGAATGAGATTGACCAACATGGGAATAGAAGACAGCATCCCAAATACCACTGGACTAGCATCCAATTCCACCAATAAATTGCTGAGTAAAATCCCGCCAGTTCCAAGAGAGTAAACCGATGCTAAGACACAATCCGCAGTGGAAGCTTTTAAACTGGTGCGAATAGCATCCTTGGAAATTCGAGAGTTTGAAGAGATTGCTGTTGGTGGTGAGGCAATCTGGGTAAATTCCAGAGTCAGTGGCGCAGTTGTTTCAATCTGAACAGAATCCATCAACATAAATTATGGGTGAAGTATCCTCAGATAAATCAGGTTGGAAAGGGACTCAATGCTTGAATTAGCATTGCTGATAACTGTTCGTTATTTTAGCTTGCAATTTTCAGCTAAAATTTCAAACAAGTAAAATATCATTCCTTAATAACACAAGTTATAAGCGAGGAAAGAGAATAGTATTTGTTTGTGAACAATAAAGGATTATTTAATTTTTTGGCATTGGTGATGGCGATCGCGATCGCTATTATTACTTGTCAAAGCCTACAATTGCCAAGCAAACCGTTAGCATCTACCGCAGTCACCATCAAACTTAGTGGTTGGGGAGGCTCTCCCGTTGAGCAAAAACTATTAAGACAAGTACTGCAAGACTTTGAAGCGCAACATCCAACTATTAAGGTCAAATATGAGGTAATTTCCGACCAATACATGGATGTAATCAAAACTCGTTTAGTTGGGGAAGCTGCGCCCGATGTCTTTTATCTGGATGCGCTGGAAGCTCCTTTCTTAATGAGTCAGAATGTCCTCGAACCGTTAGAAAGTTACATTACCCCCGAATTTGACCTCACGGATTTTGAGGATGCCCTACTTGACAGTTTCAAATACCAAAATCAGATTTACGGTCTTCCCAAAGACTATTCAACCCTGGCTCTGTTTTATAACAAAAAAGCCTTCGCCGCCGCAGGCTTAAGTAATCCGCCAGCAACTTGGGATGAATTACGTAACTACTCGCAACAATTAACAGGCAAACTTAACAAATACGGCTTTGGCGAAATTCCTGAATTGGCGCGTCAGGCTTATAAAATTAAAGCCTTTGGTGGACAACTCGTAGATAAAAATGGTTATGCTACTTTTGCCAGTGAGTCAGGTCTACAAGGTTTAGAGTTAGTAGTAAATCAGTATCAAAAAGATCGTTCCTCTGCCCAAAAATCTGATGTAGGAACAAACTCAGGTAGTGAAATGTTTGGTCAGAGTAAAGTAGCAATGGTGATTGAAGGTAACTGGGCAATTCCTTATCTAACTGAAACTTTTCCCCAAGTAGAATTTGCTACTGCACCAGTGCCTACGATTAATAATAAAAAAGGCACAATGGTGTTTACAGTTGCCTACGTGATGAATAAGCAAGCACAACACAAAGCCGAAGCTTGGGAGTTGATTTCTTATCTCACAGGTAAAGAAGGAATGCAAAAGTGGACAGGAACAGGGTTTGCTTTGCCAACACGTAAATCAGTGGCAAAGAATTTGGGCTACGATCAAGACCCGTTGCGATCGCCATTAGTCGCGGGAGTTAGTTATGCTACAGCGTGGCAAGTAGGTCAGTATTCAAGTGCGATCGTCAATAACTTTGATAACCAGTTTGTCAGCGCCTTGTTGGGACAACAACCATTAAAACAAGCGATGCTGAAGGCACAGAATGAAGCTAATCAGCAAATTAGGGCGATGGAGTAATTTAAGAGTATTGACCACATAATACTTAACTGCTAACAATCAACTATGAGAGCGCAATTTACAGGTAAATGGACTATTGTTAGGGCAGAAAATGGGGAAATCTCTACTTTCTAAAAGTCAGTAGTATGATTCAATCAGTTTAAAAACGCTGTATTTATTCAGTAAACCAGCACCAGCGACGCTCAGAACCATCCCAGGCATAATAAGCGGATTTGAACTGCTTCATAGCGGCTAAATACTGAGATAACATCAGTACTACATCACTATTTTGAGGGATATCATCCTCATCAATGAGATCAAGATAGTCAAGCGATGTTTCTGAATCTAATACTTTACGACAGCTTTCTAAGAGTCTGTTGACAATTTTTACCTTATTCTTGCTCAACACAGCCTCTGGCTTCTTCTTGCTCAGTTCTTTAAATTCTATATGCATGGCATCTATTAAAGGCATTGTAACTTCATGCAGTTCAGCTTTCACCAGGCTTGTCTGTTTTTGATCTATTTTCATAATAATAATTTATTCTCTTAAGCGTTTTGGACGAGTTGTTTTAATATAAATTTTGCCTGATTCATCTCCAATTTCGTTTTCTTCAGCATCTACTACCCAACACCAACCGCCAGGCCGGATCTGTACATTATCTGCACGTAACTTCTCAAAGCATTGTAGATACTGTGAGAGAATAAACACGACATCACTATTTTGTGGAACATCATCTGTATCAAATTCTGAAAATTCTTTAAAAGGCCGATATTTATCTTCAAGAAATTCATTCGAGCTATTCAACAATTGGTTGATAAAATTGAGCTTAAACTTATTGATTGCATCATTGGGAGATTTTTTAGACAAGACAGAAATTTCTTCGTAAATACCTTGAAGTTGTCCCGATAGTTTTTCAAACTCATCAACATCTTTGCGCTTCATCTATTTCACCTTTCACGAGGGACAAGCTCGACGAAATTCCACATACTTTTTTTTTATAACATCAATTGGTGAGCGTTGCTTACTCTCAAAAATCTTAACCATTAATGAGATATCCTCATCTGTAAGCGTAATAATACATCGTCTTTGTCCAGACCATAAATCAATAGTATTGCCAAACATTGCTTTTGAGAGAGGGTTTCTAGTGACTAGAACACCAAATTTACCAAGACCAGAATCAAGATATCTATTGAGTTGGTTAATGTGTTCACGCTCGATTGTCTTGACGTTCTTTAACTCAAAAATAAGCTGTCTGTTACCATAATCTTGATGAATCTCTTGAAGAAAATCAATTGACCTATTATTGTAAAAAATGAGGTCTCGAATCAGTCTTCCAGATTCTGTACGACTCTGCTTTGCTGCAAAGTCAAGGTCTGGATAGAAAAGCGATGCAAGAAGTTGACAGATGTAATCTTCGTATTTAATGTCTGCTTCATCCGTTTTTCCTGTTGGTAGCTTTTGTATTTCACCTAATTTCCGTTTAGCGGACAAGACGGGAATCTGTTTAAAGAGCGGATCGTTTTTACAGTCGTCCTGAGTTCGCTCTTTTACCTTGATATATTCCTGAACAATATCATAATTCTCTCTATTGAAGTTTAGAACCTTAACACGTTCTTCTGGTTCACCAGGATTAAAAATTTCATCACGAGGGCAGTAATCTTTAAAGTAGTCTTCAAAGTTGATCCAAGGAGAAAATTTTAGCCATCTTTTAGGAACAAATATTAAAGGCTCTTTAGTTTCAGGATTCACAGGTAATGTAATTTCCTGATCTCGGACAAATGAGTTTTTACGGTAATCATAAATTCCAGAAACAACAGCTTTATGAATTGGTATTCCTACTTGATCGCATTGTTGTATTGTAAAGTCTATCAAAAATGATTTAATAAAGTTACAACAAATATCACTTATCCGATCTTTCGCAATTCCATCTACATAAAACTGGATTTCTTCAAAGTGAACAAATCCATATTTTCCATACTCAGAAATTTTCTGAAAGAGAGAGATAATTTCATCTGCTTTATTACGACTAATTTTTATACCTTTTCGTTTTTTTGACAATCCAAGTCCAACCTCTTGGCATTCAGATGCAAGAATGAGGATGTCACGAGCCTGATCTATTTTGCCTTTCTGAACAAGAAAGTTTAGGTTATTAAAGGAATTAATTATAGAGGTATGAAGTGATTGGTCTTGTTGTGATGGAGACTTCCATAAAAGAAAAGGGTCGACGTAAAGGGGAATATCTTCATCTAGAAATGCTATGGCAAAATCTAGCTGTGCTTGGGTTGCTGAAATGCCGTGGTAATCAATTATTCTTGGGCGGACAATCGCCATTTGCTATTTTTGTCTACGTATAGTTGACTATTATAATGTCAAATAATTTTTGTGCCATGTCTAATACTTCTGCCATTGAAGACTTTATTTCATTCCGTGGTCATCAGGTATGGTATCGCATCGTTAAACCAGACCAAGAAGATTCTGGCAAGCTATCTCTTCTGTGTCTTCACGGAGGCGCAGGAGTACCCCACGACTACTTAGAACCTTTGGAAGCGATCGCCACAACCGCACGCAGGGTGATTTTTTAAATCGTGTCGAGGCTAATGCTGATTGATTGATTTATTTCTTACTTTTGAGCCAGCTAACTTACGCAAGTGATGTCTTTTAACTTGCTGCTTTGATCTATGCTTTCCAAAGGTAGAGAATTATTTGATGAGGTGAAATATTTTTGTACAGGAGTACGATAATCATGCACAACCCATCGCTACAGTCGGGTTAGTGCGGGATTAAGCGGAGGTTTCGTAGTGTTTGAAATTAACCGACGGCAGAGTAACCCCAGGCGGAACATCACAGAAGACTTGGCTGGGTATATGTTCATGATGCCCACCATTCTAGTTTTGGGAACTTTTGTAGTCTTACCCATTCTCTACGCCGTTTTTCTTTCCCTGCAAAAAGTCCAACTTCTCGGCGGTATTGAATACGAGTTCATCGGTTTTCGGAACTTCACGCGATTAGCTGAAGATGAAAGAGTTTGGATTGCTTTGAGAAACACAGCCGAATATGTAGCTATTGTTGTGCCAACTCAAACTATCCTGGCTTTAATTTTGGCGGTAACTCTGAATTCTGGGATTCGAGGTAAAAACTGGTGGCGCATCCTCTATTTTTTGCCGACAGTCACTTCTTCAGCAGTGCTGACACTCATCTTTATGTGGATTTATAACACTGATGGGCTACTAAACGATTTTCTCGCTTTTATGGGGCTACCTATTTATAACTGGTTGGGCGATCCAGCAGTTGCGCTCAAAGGAATTGTGATCATGAACATTTGGTCAACTGCGCCGTTTTTTATGGTGATTTATCTGGCGGCGTTGCAAGATATACCCCAAACACTTTACGAGGCTGCGGAACTTGATGGCGCAGATGGGTGGCAGCAATTTATCCGCATTACTCTTCCCTTGCTTAAGCCTGTAACCTTCTTTGTGGCGACTGTGGGGGTAATTGGGACTTTTCAACTTTTTGACCAGTCTTACATCTTTTCTGGCGGTACTGGCGGGCCAAACAACGCTACCTTAACTGTGGTGCTGCTGATTTATCAAGCTGTATTTCGGAATTTACAAATGGGATATGCAGCTGCGATCGCATTTCTGTTAGCAGCAGTGATCATTGTCATCACTTTGATTCAGCGGCGACTTTTCGGAGGCGAACGGATTTGACTAACACCTCTGGCTTATCCTGGCTCAAAGCCCTGTTGTACGTCTTGCTGACACTTTATGCCATCATTACTCTAATTCCCTTTCTTTGGGCACTTTCAGCATCATTTAAGCCCCTAACAGAGATTGTCAGTGGTGAACCCAACTTTCTCCCCAAGAATTTTACTCTTGACAACTACAGGCAAATCTTTCTCCAAGAACCGCTATTTTGGCGTTGGTTGTTCAACAGTGTAGCGATCGCCGTCAGCGTTACGCTTTTAAACTTATTGTTAAATTCTATGGCTGGTTATGCCTTGGCAAGACTGCGCTTTGTGGGCAAGCGCTTTTGGTTCTTCCTAATTTTGGCTGTGCTGGCAGTACCGACGCAAATCACCCTGATTCCCACATTTTTGATTTTAAAAGCGATCGGCTGGCTAAATTCTTACCAAGGCATGATTATTCCTAGCATGGTTAATGCGACTTTTATCTTCATGATGCGGCAGTTTTTCGTTAATTTTCCTAAAGAACTAGAAGAAGCAGCCCAACTCGATGGCTTAAATACTTTTGGAATTTTTCAACACATTGTCTTACCTTTGGCAAAACCAGCACTAGCAGCACAGGCAGTTTTTCTGTTCATGGGGAGTTGGAATAATTTTTTACTGCCTATAGTTATCCTATTTGACCCAGAAATGTTTACCCTCCCCTTGGGGCTGAACACCTTCAAAGGTCAATACATCAGCTATTGGAACTACATTATGGCGGCTTCTATGGTCTTTACCCTGCCAGCTTTAGGCATTTATGCCTTTTTTAATCGTTACTTTATTCAAAGCGTCACTTTTACCGGGGGAAAAGGTTAATAGGCATTAGTCATTAGTCATTAGTCAAAAATTCTTCCCCTGCTTCCCTTGCCCCCTCCCATTCCCCAAACAGTATTTTGGGCAACAAATTGCACTCCTAACGTGATATTGGTATTACAGCGACTCAATCTCTATCTATCAGTAAACAAGCATTATGGGTTTTGCAGACCTATCGATCGCAGAGATAGCAGCTGACTACAGCATTCCTGTAGAACAAGTGTTTTCTCTGTGCAACCAACTGGGAATCGCCTACAAACACCAAAAAACCCGTTTGGCGTTAGAAGATGCAAAGGCAATTATTTCCCGAATATCCTCTGAAATATGCCCCAATGGTACTAACGACTTGGTGGGTGATCACGAAGTCTCCTGAAGGGTGATCTCAGAACTTTGGCTAATAACTGATAGCTAATGATAAAAAACAATAAGTCATTAGCAATTAGCAGCTTGGAGATTGAGAATCGCGTTCTTAGCTGTGTTGAGCGTCAAAATCTTTAAGGGGAAACATGTTTATAAGACTAATTGGCGTTGTTGTGGCTACTGTTTTACTCTCGTTTCAGTTGATTGTCGGTAGCGCGACAGCAGTGGAACTAGACGAAGCTACCCGAACAGTGCCATTAAATACTCAGGGTGATACCGTTGTACTCAGCCTTAAACAAGTCAAAGAAGGCAAACGCTTATTTAATTACGCTTGCGCCCAATGTCATGCTGGGGGAGTTACCAAGACAAACCAAAACGTCGGACTCACTCCAGAGGACTTGGCACTGGCAACACCTAACCGTAACAACATTGAAGGTTTAGTAGATTACCTGAAAAATCCCACTACTTACGACGGTGAAGAAGAGATTTCCGAAATACACCCCAGTCTCAAAAGCGCAGATATTTTCACAGCAGTGCGAAATCTGACAGATGATGACTTGGAAGCGATCGCCGGTCATATTCTCTTACAACCCAAAATCGTTGGTACTAAGTGGGGAGGCGGAAAAATCTATTACTAAATCCTGGGGTTGAGTCATTGGGAATAGGGTATTGGGCATTGGGAATAGGGCATTGGGGAGAATTCAGTCCCTACTCCTAATTCCCCGTTCCCCATTCCCCATTTACTACTTATTGGACAGCTTTTTGCAATAAATTGCTCTCCATTCTTAAAAAAAAAATTGATCTATGACAGATTGTCATATTTGGTGTTGATTTTATTTAAAATGAGAAAGGGAAAAAAATTGTTTGTTAGGAGAGAGCTATGAAATTAATTTCGGCAAGCTGGCGGCGCCTTAGTTTAGCTGTGTTGACAATCCTTTTAGTTGTTAGCAGCTTTGCTGTTTTTACTCCCAGTGCTTCGGCTGAAACCTACCAGGTGAAATTGGGTAGTGATAAAGGACTGCTAGCATTTGAACCGAAAAAGTTGACCATTAAACCAGGTGACACTATTGAATGGGTGAACAATAAAGTTCCTCCCCATAATGTTGTGTTTGATGCTGCCAAAAACCCCACTAAGAGCGCCGATTTAGCTAAATCTCTATCTCATAAGAAGTTGCTCATGAGTCCTGGTCAAAAGGAAACGACCACCTTTGCAGCAGACGCGCCTGCTGGTGACTACACCTTCTACTGTGAACCTCATCGTGGTGCCGGCATGGTTGGTACAATTACTGTCCAAAGCTAGAAACACCAGCGTTTGACACGAGATGATTACTCAGTGAAATTAGCTCATCGCCACACGCTACACTCCTAGAGTGACGCACAAAATGTAGAAATGGCGGTAACGAGTTCTATCTTTCCCTAAGACGCTAAACAATGTGTAGCGATCAAGGAGTGAACTTGTTACCGCCAATTTTGATCAAATTTGACTTAATCAGGGATTAATCGCGTTTATACTCTTGCTGGAGGCTTGTTGCGAGGAAATACTGTTGAGAATACTTTTATTAATTTTACTGTCGGCGATCGCCCTATTCAAATTTACATTCATTAGTCCAGCACTAGCTGCCGAAACATCTAACGGTGCTAAAATTTTCGAGGCTAACTGCGCTTCTTGCCATATAGGTGGCGGTAACATCCTTATCAGCCAGAAAACCTTGAAAAAGGAAGCATTGTCAAAGTACCTAGAAAATTACAATCAAGACTCAATCGAGGCGATTATCCATCAAGTGCAAAATGGTAAAAATGCCATGCCTGCTTTTAAAGCCAAGTTAAGTTCTGAGGAGATTCTAGAGGTAGCTGCTTACGTTTTTCAAAATGCAGAACAAGGTTGGTAAAGTAGCTATACAGTATAGTTTTTTTGGGGTGAGCGTTTGCCTATCTTTAGTTAATAGCTAGCTAGACGCTCACCCCAAAATATTGGAGAATTTATTTGTTGGAAATCCCTCAGTGCATTTCCTTCTTGGAAGCTTTTAACGAACTTCTAAGTTAAGTATTATGTATGACGAAGTAGCGATCACTAATTTGTAAACTATAAAAAACAATATTTTAAACCCAAAACCCTGATGTAGAGACGCAATAAATCACGTCTCTACATCAGTAACTCTTAACCCAAACAAATTGTATTTTAAACAGGACTTACGCAAAAAATAGTCAAAAACAATGATTTTCAGGCAGAACAACACCCTCCGGTTACTCCAGTGGAGAAATCGTAGAGTAGCCGCTTCTTTATCAGACGCTGCAAATGCGTCTAGATAAATCACCGCTACCTGAATCCATCATCAATGGGCGATTATTTTTCTGGATTAGACTTTTGTCTGTTTTCCTTGACTTCGCGCAACCGTTCTACTAATTTTTTATCCGATTCAGCAGCAGATGTAGACTGAACCTGATTGATTTTTGGCAACAATAAAGGTTCAGAAGTAGTAGCTGCCGATGAAGACGTAGGCTGGTTATTTTTAATTTGCAGTTCAGATAATGGTTTGGGAGTAGCTGTTGGTACAATTAATGGTTTGAGAGTACCTGTTGGTGAAGATGTAGGTGGGTTATTTCTGATTTGTAAATCAGGTAATGGTTTAAAAGTAGCTGCTGGTGAGGGGGTAATCTGATTGTTATTGATGCCCGGTGCAGATAATGACGAGGGGTTTTGCTCTTGAGTAGTCCCAGTAAGATTGCTCGTGCTGTTTTGGAAACGTAGATTAAATGGATAGGAACTAATCTGTTTATCTCCCTTGGGGGATTGCTTGTTGAAGTATTGCCTTGCTTTTAATTGCAATTCCGGGGAAATTAACTTGTCTTGAAATTTGATATCTAATACCTTACCATCAGGATCTACCACCAATACTCCCAAAACAGCACCTTCAAGATTTGACTTATTCGTGGATAATGTTTGGCGGATGACTGGTTTTTGTTCAGCGTTGGGGTATTGTTGCTGGACTTCCTTTCTCAGGTTTGCGTAGGAGTCTAGCTGTGCAATTGCCTGTTGAGTTCCCTTCGTTGATAAATCCGCTGTTTGTAGCGTGCTTCCCCTAGTTCCAATTAAAGTATCTCCATTCCTTGGAGCTTGTTTTAAAGAATTTACCAGCGGGTTTTGAGCAATTGTAGACGACGCATTAGGAATTGGTTGCGTCATTGGCTGCGAAGTCGTATTTAACTGTGCTGTTGCAATGGGTGTACTGTCAGATAAGATTGGAGGCTGGGGATTCCGCAAAAGATCAGCAGGTATTTGCTGCGATTGCAATTCTGGCAACCTATTTACAGCTAGCGGCTTTGGTGGCTCGTATTTGGCGACGCTCTCACTCACATTCGCACGAGGAACTGGTCGAGAGAATCTGGCGCTGGTATTAAATTTAGAACTATCAAATTTGGAAGCGTCGAACCGCAAATTATCACTCGGAATCATCCGTAAAGACTGCCTTGTAGGCAAAGAGGAGACTCGATAGTTATTTGATGATGCCGGTAGCGGAGGTAATACTAGCTGACTGGATGGTGATGGCGCTAATGGGGTTAATCCCGGTTGGACGCTAAAGTTTGGAGCCGCAAGTGGGGCGACTGGAGGTAATTGTTGTAAACCAATCTGGGGCGTGCTTTGCGGCAAACGGTTTTGGTCGGCTTGGCTTAATTCCAAAAGTCCGACTGTCTGGGATGATGCTGTTTCTTTGGGCTTGTTAGACTCCATCGGCATCAATGGTACGATCATGGCGATCGCACCGTGCATACCAAGGGAAGCAATTGCTGCTATCCCAATTGGCTGGCTTAAAATTTCTGGTATATTTTTCAGCAGGGAGACGTAAGACATAGCTGTTATCGTTCACTCACTCAGTTGCAGTTGACTAGCGATTTTCTCTTTTCAGCATTGCAATATCTTGCAAGATATGCGTTCTTCATAAGGAAATAATAACTTCCTCGGTTGGCAATCAAAACGCCAAAATTGCCATTTATTCAAGTTTTTAATTAATCTAATGACGCTGTATCATATCTTCAAAATTCGAGCTTGCTAAAGAGGTATTTGAAAAATTACTACTTTTGATTTTTTATTCTTATGACGCACACAATTAAAATTAATATCTGGAAGTTTTATAAAGTTTAAGTAAACGCACAACTTTGAATACATCAAAACATCTGCCGAAGTTGCCTTGTTTTTTCAACTGTTTTTCAGTCAACTACACTTCTGTAACAGATGACACACGTGTTTGTCCAAGACTGGGCCCTATTTGAAAATATTACCACATCAGTAGCCCCTCAAACTGTTGCAAATTGTACAATTTTATTGACATTTTAGCCTTAAATTCCACCAAAGCTATTGGTTTTTTCTCTAAGGAGTCAGTCAGACGATCGCAATTCTAGCTCCTGAATATGACTACTTCTTCGTCAAAAAAGTTCAAAACCTCAATCATTGCATCCAAAATTTAAAATGCCGTTACCGACAGTTATTTTGCCTGGATATCTAGAAAGCGCGATCGCTTATCGCCAACTAGAACAATCTTTACAGCAGTTAAATTTTCCCACGGTTACAGTCCCACTGCGACGGCGTGACTGGCTCCCCACTTTGGGAGTAACACCCGTAATACTGATTCTGCAACAACTCGATTACACGATCAAGCATATATTACGTGAACATAATGCTACTCAAATTAACTTAATTGGTCACTCAGCCGGAGGTTGGATATCCCGCATTTATATGGGAGAAAAGCCCTATTTAGCGCGCGGTGATGTCAAACCATTTCTCTGGCAAGGGCATCCCTTGGTTGCTACTTTCGTCACCTTGGGTACACCCCATATTAGCCAAGAACGCTGGACACGCTCCAATCTGGATTTTGTTACCAATAACTACCCTGGAGCTTTTTACAAAAACGTTCGTTACGTTTGTGTGGCTGGCAAAACTATCTTTGGGAAAAGGCGGCCTGGTAGTTGGTTAGCTTACAGTAGTTACCAATTAACCTGTGGTAAGGGTAACACTTGGGGAGATGGGATTACGCCCATTGAAGCTGCTCATTTGCAGGGGGCGGAAAATCTGGTGATTGAAGGTGTAAAGCATTCTCCCAGAAGTCCTGGGATTTGGTATGGCTCACCAGAACCCTTAAAAGCTTGGGTGCAATATTTGATTTAAAAAACTTTATTTTTATATAAGAAAAGTAAAAACTATTAAAATTTCTTAGCTAAAATCGTAATAAGAATAAATACTTAGTTAAGAACAGGAGGGGTGAGCTATGCAAAGCACCCAGTTCGATAAGATTTTGCGACGAATAGCGACGATATTATCAGTCGTGATTTTGACTCTGTGTTTAATTTATATCTCTACCGGAATAATGCTTTCTTTTTACTATGAACCGACAGCAGGCGGAGCTTATAACTCCTTAAAGATGATTAATACACAACTGCCATACGGTTGGTTGTTTTGGAGAGCGCATGAAATTGCTGGTAACGCGGTAATTGCGATCGCTCTCGTTCAAATTGTGGTGATGTTTTTAGGTCGGCAATTTCGTAAGAGTTGGCTGGCTGCTTGGATTAGTGTGATTTTGTTAACCCTAAGTGCGATCGGGCTGGATTGGACAGCGATGATTTTAGATTGGACTCAGGAAGGGTACTGGCGTTTTAGCATTGAGCTAGGAACCATCGAAGCCATTCCTTTGATTGGTGTACAACTGCGCGAAATCCTAACTGGTGGTGGAGCCATTAACACAATTACCGTCGAACACCTTTACACAATCCACAGTTATCTAATTTCGGTAGCGACGCTAATTCTTGCCATAGTACATTTGTCTGCTTTACTCTGGCAGGAATGGCAAATGTACCAAGAAGCGCCAAAACCAGAAAGCGAATTTATTCCTTCCCAAAGCTAATAAAGAGCCAAGAGTTAGGAATTCCTCCCCTACTCCCCTGCTCCCCTGCTCCCCTGCTCCTCATCCCCCAGAAGCCTCACTAGTAGAAAGTTGAGATAATTGGGCGAGGGATAAGTCTTCAACCTCTGGTAACTTTTCTAGAGACAGGGGAGTGGATTGTGTAGCACCAGATAAGCGTTTTAAAAGGCTAGGTCTGGGGTCATGTAACAGATAAATAATGCGATCGCCAATTTCCCAATCTTGGTTAGCTGGCATTACCTGTAAGCGTTCTGCTCGTTCTACCAATAGTGGTATCAACACCCCAGTCCGAATCTTTTCTTGGATGCGATCGCATTGAGTCGAAAACTCCAACTCATCTAACGTAGTTGTCCCTAACTTGACTCGTCCATCATTCAAATATTCATTCCAAGTTTTAATTGCTAAGTCTGGAATAAAAGCTTGATTAACTTTATTACTAGTCGAGGTACTCGCTTGCGGATCGCGGGGAAAAACAGCTAAGACACGGGGGGGTTTAAACTCCTCAGCTGCTCGTTGAGCCAAAACAAAATTCACCTCGCCATTACTTGTCATAGCCAAAAAAGTACCTATAGAGGCAAGTCCTGCCTCTTCTAAAACAGCAGCATCTAGCGCACTGCTGGCAATAACCCGGAGATTTTGTGCCTCGGCTTGCACAAGGCATTCGGGATCAGTATCAATCATCACCACGTTTTCTCCCCGTTCCTGAAAAAACCGGGCAATCACAAGACTCAAGGGATTACAACCCACAATTACTGCCCCAGTTACGTCCTTAGAAGTGATTTGCAGCCATTTAGCAACCCAGCCAGCTGTTAGTCCTTGGCAGACAACAGTCATGATAATTGTCAGGAAAACTAAAGCTTTGATGGAATCACCGCCGTTAATGCCTCGCTGTGTCAGGGAAATCGCAAAAAAAGAAGCTACAGAGGCAGCTACAATTCCTCTCGGAGCAACCCAGCTTAAAAACAGTTTTTGTCGCCAGTTGAGGTCACTGTTCCAGGTACACAACAGGATATTAATCGGGCGAACAACAAACATTAGTACCAAAACAGTGAATAAACTACCCCAACCCAAAGCAAACACACTGGCAATGGATAGGTCAGCAGCTAATAAGATAAATAGCACCGAGACGCTGAGAATTGTCAGTTGACCCTTAAAGCTGCGTAAGAGACGTTCTTCTGGGACTGAGGAGTTAGCAAAGACTGCTCCTGCAACTACTGTTGTCATGACTCCCGATTCACTGCGGATCATCTGCGATAAGGTAAACAAGCTCCAAAGTATCGCCAACACCACTAAGTTTTTTAGCTCAAATGACAGAAAACTGGCGCGTTTGAAAATCAAACTCATCAGATAACCGCCAGCACCACCAATTGCTGCGCCGACACCCAGGCGTATAAGTAAACCGACGATCGCATTGATGGGATCAGCATCGCCGTTCAAAATCCTATCGAGGACAACGAAGGCGAGGATAGCCCCTACAGGGTCAATTAAAACCCCCTCCCCTTCCAAAAGTGTTGCCACTTGCCGATCTACATTGATTTGTTTCAGCAAAGGGCCAACGACGGTTGGGCCTGTCACCACGATTATGGAAGCATAGAGAAAAGCTATGTTCCAAGGAAATTCGCCGAGCCAGTGAGCAGCCATACTCCCACCAAGCAATGTGATCAGCGTTCCTTGAGTGACCAGCAATTGCAGGCTGACTGAAACTCTACCTAACTCACGCAGATCCAAGTTAAGTCCGCCTTCAAACAAAATGATTGCCGTTGCGAGGGCAACTATAACTTCCAGTCCAGTGCCTAGCGAATGGGGATGCAATAGCCCTATACCATCGGAGCCAAACAAAATGCCCAACAGCAATAACAAGACGATGCTAGGTACACGAAGGTATGCAGCCAGCACTTGGGCGCTAATGCCTGCAAAGACAGCGATCGCCATCTGTGTGGTAATTTCAAAAGATGCTTCCATATTGTAGATTTTGAGCGATTTATTTCAAAATCTCTTGTAAAAAACCGTAGATATTAACTCTACAGGGTACAACATCATACCCTTTGTTCCTTGCTGTCTTCAGCGTTTTTTAGATATGTGTATACCCCGAAATTTCCAGCGCCCAAGGCTGACGCACCCTGCGGCTGACCGCAGAAGCATCTACGGACTTTCTTATCTGTCTCCATATCTTTGTATCCTCTTCAAGCTTTTGCTTCCACCCAGTTTAGCTGCCACAAACTTTTTTTGGCAAAACCTGTTGACAACAGCAAGAAAATTGGTTAATTTATAAAAGGTCTGAGTCCGATGCCCCCATCGTCTAGAGGCCTAGGACACCTCCCTTTCACGGAGGTAACGGGGATTCGAATTCCCCTGGGGGTACTTAAAAACAATAAAAAGCAAAAGCTTTTTTGTTTGAAATCTAGCAATAAAAACCATCATCCAGGAATACACCTGAATGATGGTTTATTGTTGTTATGCATACGGTTCTTTGCTGGCTAATTCTTCTACACGTTGGTGAATAGCCAAAAGATTTAACCGCAAATCTTTGCTCAGACGATTTTCAATAATTCCTACTGGCATAGTGAGTTTAGGCCAAACTTGAATTGTGTAGGACAGATTTGTTCCTAAAGACTCACCGAAAGAATAAGGCTCTAAGCACCAGCTACCAGAAAAGCCTTTAAAATCTCCCTCTACCATGCGGAAATTAATTGCTTTAGGGAAGCATTCTTCCAAATCTAGAACTACCCGCGCACAAAAGTTGAAATTCAGTAAACGTTGGGAGCCTACTTGCTCCAGTCGAATTCCACCATCGGGATGCTCGATTAGACAACTCTTGGCGAGGTTGGGGAGGAAGTCTGGTAAGGCTTCATAATTTGTCAGAACCTTCCAGATTTGCTCCACTGGGTGGGGAATTTGGACTTTAGCACTGATTTGCCGCTGTCGCTCTGCTATTTTCTCAATTTGAACTTCTACCTGAGCAAGCAAATCCTCTTCTAGGTTAGTGTCATCAGTAGAAGATTGCAAATCAGGGTTCTCTGTTGTGTTCTGTTTTTTAGTCACTTTCAGAATTATGGTTTGCTTTCGTCAGAAAATTGGGGCAGAGTCAAGGTGAAGCAAATTTCGCTCTGTTCAGAATCCGAGATTGGGAGACTTTCAACAGCGATCGCTCCATCTAAATGCTGCACTAAAGACTTGACTAAAGCAAGTCCCAAGCCAGTCCCTGGAGTCCAGCGACCTTTTCCACGGCGGAACTTATCAAAGATGTAGGTCGCTTCTTCTTCAGAGATGGCACGTCCTGTATTCGTCACCTTCATGATAACTTGATCGATTTGCTGATCGACTCGGTGAGACGCTTCAAGGCGAACTATTGTATCAGACTCTGAATATTTACAGGCATTAGTTAATAATTCTTGCAGGATCCGGTCAAAGCTCTCCAGTTCAGTTTGCAGTTTGAGCGATTCCTCCGGCAAATCTATAGAAATTTTTAATCCTTTTTCGCCAAGTTTTTTTTCAAAAGATGCTGCTATATCTTGAATTCTAGTATTTAAATCTATAGATTCTAATTGGGGAGCTTCGTGAGGCGACTCTAGCTTTTGGAGTGTCAACAAGTCATTAATCAAGTTGATTTCTTTTGAACATTCCTGCTCAAGAATATCTAGATATCTACCCTGACGCTCTGGCGCTATTCCTGGCAAACGCAAGTTTTTTATTGACATCAGCATATTTGTCAAAGGATAGCGTAGGCGATCGCTCATATTACTCAAAAATTCATCTTTGAGTTCATTAAGTTTCCGCAGCTGCTCGACATACTGTCGGGTTCTTTCATGCAATTTCGCTTGGAGTTCTAGACTACTTTGGAGTTTCGCCGTCCGTTCATCTACCAACATTTGCACTTGGCGCAATGTCTGTGACTGAATTATGGCGTTACTCACTTGAGCGCAAACCATTTCCACAAGATTTAATTCTTCTGGTTGCCAATTGCGAATTACAGCTTGCTGTAGCACCAAAAAGCCTAAAATTTTACCTTGACTTTCCAATGGCACTAAAAGTACCGCAGGCAATTTCTCTATCGCAAATAATGGAGCAGCTGTTAAGGTATCGTTTTGATCTGTATAGTCATCGAAGATTACTGGTTTTCCAGAATCCATGAAGGCACGCTGGCATAAACCACAGTCTGAAATCAAGAAAGACTCAGCTAAGGTGTCTAGTTTACTAGTGCCAGAATTTTGTGTTTCTCTAGCCCATTGGGCGATTACACTAGCTTTCGCTTTGGGGATTTGTTTTTTAGCTTGAGTTTTAAATAGTGGATCTGTATATTTCAGTAATATAAGCAAACCCCGATCTGCCTGTAGAGATTCGGCTGTCGAGGCGATAACTAACTGGAGCATTTGATTCAGCTCCAAGTTGCTACGACTCAATAAGGTTAATTGCTTGATTAAGCTTTGATGGTGCTTGCTTTTTTGCAGAGACTGCTCTTGATGAGTAATTTGTTGAGCTTGTGCCACTCCAGAAAAAGCGATCGCGCAAGCCGACTCCACTTCTTTGAGCAATTGTTTTTCTGATTCACTCCATTCATAAGGTTGGAATTTAATCAGATTAATCACTCCATTATTATTGCCACCAAACCGAGTGGGAATTGCCAAAACCGCTTTTATCGGTAGTGGTAAATATTGACACCCAATGACCAGACTATTTTGAATTATGGAAATGTCTTCAATAGTCAATGGTTGGGCAGCACATTGCAGCACTGGCGAGTGCATAAGCAACTGTTCCATCGAAAACATTTCTTCTGGGTGTGGCAGCCCTAAATACTCATCAGCACACCAATTAGTTGTAGTTGTTTCGTCTGATGTCTCACCCGCCACAGAAACCAAGCAGCAGCAATCCACTTGAAAAGCAACTCCTAGCAATTGGGCAATCTCTTGCAGCATCAAAGCCGTAGCAGAGCTATTAGCAATGATTTGGTTAATCTTTTGTACCAACTCGCGGGCAGGTTCTTCCTGATGCTGCATCAGCTTGACTTGGTAAGGTTTTAGTCGGTCTATGTCATCTACGTAATGTGGCGGTGATGATAAAGGCTTTTTCATTTTTGGCACGCCCTCGGATAATAACCCCATTGTTCTTGCACCCAACCTCTTGGCATATTCTTCACCGTTAGTTGTGTTGCTATACCCTGATAATTGACAAATTTTGTGTGAATACTTTCTCTCACCTGTTATAGCCCTTTTCTATCTCAGATGGCCAAATTTCCACTGCATCAAGCAAATTGCTACATTAGTACATAAGTAATAAAATACTTAAGATATCCTATAAATGCTTAAGTTAACTTATTTTTAACTGCTCTATCTTGAAATAATTAACTAACTTTATCCTGTCTGTAAGTATACATAAACCGTAATTTCTCTGGAATTACAGCAAAATTCCCCTTTTGAGCGCGTAAAATTACGCAACTCGCTTTATAAAGTTTTATTACATTTATTGAAAAAACTAGTAGGTTTAACAAGTTACTCTTTGATCTCCGTAACTCTCAGTAAAATATCAATAAAAGTAAAGGAGCCAAGAGGAGGTTGCTCTTGCAGTGTAGGCTTCTATTCTCTACAAAAGCCTGCACCAATGAGGTGTACTCTTGTTCAGACCTACACTGATAGGTTAACTGTGATAGCGAGTTTGTGAGTATTTTGTTCTTAACCTGTGGCAGAAATTTGGAGTAAAGCTTAAATTTAAATAAATTCTTACTTACCAAAGGTTGCGGCAGTTATAGCTAAATTTTGAATGCAGCCCAGTTATTAGTAAAAATAACTAGGCTGCATTCGTCTAAATATAAAACTAAACCACATCTATTTTCAGAAGTATATTTTTTAAAGTAGTAACAGCATTTTGTACTCCCTGCTGGTAGGGCGGGCTAGATGCCCTCCCTACACCAGGTTTCAAAATAGACGAAGTTTATCCAGCCAAGCTCTCGACACTCAGAGGAACCATATCGCCATTCCTCGTTAGTCCTAACAACATCGGTTCTTGGGGTTGAATTAGTTGACCTGTAAGCACACAGCGTTCTTCTTGCTGAGCTGTGGCAGCTATGCTAGCTCGGATGTCGGATCGCGAAAATCGAGGCTTCCACTCACCTGATTTTTGCTGGACATAATTCCAAAGGATATCTCGGATCAGGGCTTGATATCCCTGATTCCCAGCTATTTCTTTGAGCTTATCTTTGAGTTCCCGTTCTAGGCGAATGCTGGTAACTTCCATATCGGTGGTTGGGGTGCGAGCGATCGTATGCATCAGTTTTTCTCCTTAAAGGTATAGACAGGATAGTAATACAAGTGTAGTATGTTTAAAGGAATGTTCAATAGGTGAAATTTTCTGTGAAATCCATTTACCCCATCTCTACTTCAATTTTGTGCGCTACCAATTGCCGAACCAATTGGGAATCAGCTGCTATGGAAGTGGAGTATTTATTTATGGGCGATGGTAGCCGAAATCATGGGCAAATCACAGAAGGTAATGATGATTATAAGTATGTAGCCATTAGTGCACTAATTGCAAAACCACAACTAGATCAACAAAGCGGGGGATACAGGCAAAGGAATCCTGTACCGATATGAGACCAGAAAATTTTCCGGTCAATTCTAACCCCCGCTTCACCGAAAACTTGAAGCGGGGGTTTTTTTATAAGGAGTTAAGCTGTGACGATATCTTCCATGCGCGGCGCGAACGCAATGCAAGTGTTAGAGCAATCTGTGGTGGTGTTTTCTCAAAATTACTTGCCACTATGTCGGGTAAATATCAAGCGGGCAATTGTGCTGTTAGTAACCAACAAGGCGCAACCGCTGGGTTTTACCACAGAAAGCGGATGGCAAGTTCACTCACCCAGTTTGGTAATTGATGTGCCAAAACATATTCGCTTGACAATCACTTCTAATGAGCGGATGTGGAAAGTTCCGCCAGTGAATCGGCGGGAAGTATTGCGACGAGACCATCACAGTTGCCAATATTGCGGTAGTGGCAAACATCTAACGCTAGATCATGTGATGCCGCGTTCTAAAGGCGGTTCTCACACTTGGGATAACGTAGTCGCAGCTTGTGAAAGATGTAACTCCCGTAAAGGCGATCGCACCCTGTTTGAAGTTGGTATGCAACTGCGTACCAAACCAAAAGCGCCAATCCACCCCGCGATTTCTTTTGCTGAACAGTTTTGGATAGAGATGCAAGCAAACCTGGAATAACAGGAGAGCATAAGGAATGCTGAAATTAACTTACACTGAAAGCAGTTTTGATTTGGAATGTGTCACTTTGTCGCTAGAAGAATGGGTAGCGCAACGAGTGATTTTAGCCCTGCGAGTTGGGCAAAGTTTATGCATTGAACCCAATACCGCTTCCTTTTTGCTTCCTGTTGATTTGCCAGGAGTAGAAGTGCTGAGGGCTGAAGTAAAAAAAGATGATAGGGAAATCATTGCCCTCTGTACGTGCGATGCCGAATATATGGAAGTCACCCTACGGGGTTCTTGGCTATCAGCTAGTTCTAAGGATTCTGTCGGTGTGTTTGTCACCACTATGAGCGATCGCGCTGAGTTCTTTTTGCACAAACTTTGGCAGGAAGCTCAATCTTGTGCTTCTGTGATGAGCGAATAAATTAAATAGTTGGGTGAGGATCATTTCTCACCCTTTATTGCGCCATTTTTAGTAGTTCAGGAATTGTCACAAATCGGTAGCCTTGCTGTTTGAGTCCGGTGATGATTTGTGGCAAAGCTTCTACAGTTCTGTGGCGTAGACGCATTAGCGAAGCGGTAGCGACGAAGGAGCGTCAGCGGCTTGTCGCTAGACATCGCCACCACCATCATGCATTAAAACAATGAAACCAGGTTTCGCGCCTTTCAGGACATTATTTACAAATGCCTGCGGTTTGGCGTGAGGATCGGTATCAGCTGAAGTTAGCGACCACATAATTACAGCATCTTTCTGGCTTTTGGCGTAAGCGGCTAGTCCGTTGTTTAAAAAGCCTCCAGGAGGATGAAATAGAGAAGTTTTGACTCCTGTAGTTTTGTATATCAAATCGGTTGTGCGATCAATTTCACTTTTGGCTGTGGCTTCATCCATTTGCCGATACCAATGATGCCAAGTATGGTTGCCAATGGCGTGTCCCTCGGCTACTTCACGCTTGGCTAAGCCTGGATTTGTTTGTAAAGCTTGTCCTACCCAAAAGAATGTGGCTTTAACATCATTTTGCTTCAAGATATCCAGCATTTCTAGGGTTGTCTTTGGCCAAGGCCCATCATCAATGCTGAGAGCAATAACCTTTTCATTGTTGCTGGGTTGCACCTTATAAACTGTTTTTCCCTGAAATTTAGCTGGGACTGTAAAGGTAGGGTTTTCTACTTTGTCTAATGGCGGTACCTGGGAATTAATTTGGCCTTTTGCTGGATCTTGAAGTGCAGTATGGATTTTGCTTAGTGGCTGGTTCAACCCCGATTGTGGGGAGATACCTGGAGCAATACTACAAGCTGTAATACTAGAGGCGATCGCGACAAAACTAATTATCTGTTGTCGCTTGAAGGAGTTGTCTGTCACGTCAGGCTATTAAAAACTCAACCAAGCATAACTGTAGTTTTACTTTTCAGAGTGGTTAATTAAGTTCAAACCTAAGCGTAGAAACTTTTCTAGACAATTTCAAAAGTTTTTTCTAAAACCCCTTGACACCTCTTGTAGTATTTTGTAGTATGTTTGTAGTAAGGCGAAAGACAAAGCTTCTCAAGAGTCAAAGTTATGTTCTACATCCAACTAAAGGACAGGCGTTGGAATAAACCAAAGTCCTCAGTCAATAAAGCTGTTTCTACTTGCAAACCATCGGCAGTAGAAGCAAGAAACGAAAAAAGTTCTAAGTTTGCACTCATCAAAACCACTGAATACATCCGTAATACACAACAGGCTTGCTATCTAGAATTTCGGTTGTTTTCCTAACAGTTAAAAGTCAATTATCTGAACCTTGAAAACTAAATAAGAAATGGGCAAGTTCACCAATAAAATCTGTGCCTAAAAACCTCAAAGTTTAAGCACAGATTCAAAAAAATCGGGGTGTAGCTCAACTGGCTAGAGCGTTCCGTTGTCTGCGGAAATGTTGCGGGTTCAAGTCCCGTCACCCTGGTTGCAGTCCTGTAGGCGAATAGTTTAAGCCGTCAGTTTCTCAAGCTGAAGATTGCGAGTGCGAATCTCGTCAGGACTCCCAAATGGCTGAGTAGCCAAGTGGTCGAAGGCGTCGGTCTGCAAAACCGACATCGTGAGTTCAAATCTCACCTCAGCCTTTGGTGCCGCAGTGTAGCTTAACGTAAAGCCCCTGGCTCATAACCGGGTCGATGCGGGTTCAAGTCCCGCCACTGCTACCAAATGCAGGGATGGTGTAACGGTAACACCTCGTGACTCCAAATCCGATGTTCTAGGTTCAAATCCTAGCCCCTGCGTCAGACAATTTTAGATTTTTTAGATTAATAAATTTAATCCAAAATCTAAAATTCGGTAAATTATGCCCTCGTGGACAAATGGTTAAGTCAGTGTTCTTTCAAAGCACAGATGCGAGTTCAATTCTCGTCGAGGGAATGATTATGGGTCGGTGGCCGAGTCTGGTTGAAGGCGACAGTCTGTAAAACTGTTCTTATTTGCACGCAGGTACCCTTCGGGAAGCAAGCTACAAATCCTGCTCGACCCACTATGGAGAGGTGGCTGAGTGGCTCAAAGCGTCCTCCTGCTAAGAGGAAGCGGGTAGTTAATATCCGTCGCAGGTTCAAATCCTGTTCTCTCCGTTTTGAGAGTGTGGTGTAACTGGATAACATCTCAGTCTACGAAACTGAAGACGTGAGGGTTCAAATCCCTCCACTCTCGTTACATGGGAGAGATGATGGAGTGGCTGATTCGAGTTGAATTAAACCAGTCCAATGGGTAAAACCTATCTCTCCTTCTTATCCCTCGGTAGCTCAGTTGGTAGTTAGCGCCTGTCTGTTCGCGAAGCGTGTCTGAAAGACAAGAACAGGAGGTCGTCGGTTCGATTCCGACCTGGGGGGCTTCGTTGCCTCATAGCTCAATGGTAGAGCAAGCGGCTGTTAACCGCGCGGTTGTAGGTTCGAGTCCTACTGAGGCAGCCATTCATTGCCGGGTGGACGAATTGGTAAGTCGCATCGCTCTGAACGATGAGGTTGCAGGTTCAAACCCTGCCCTGGCAATAAAGCCCTGTGGTGTAATTGGCAACATAGCGCCCTTTGAAGGCGAAGATTCCAGGTTCGAGTCCTGGTGGGGCTGCCAAACTCTGCTCTTGTAGCCCAACTGGAAGAGGCTGCCGTCTCAAAAACGGTAAGTTGTGGGTTCGATTCCCACCAAGAGTACCAAACTTTGCTCCTGTAGCCCAATTGGAAGAGGTGGCAGACTTAAAATCTGTTTAGTTGTGGGTTCGACTCCCACCAGGAGTACCAACGGGGTGTAGCGCAGCTTGGTAGCGCGTCTGCTTTGGGAGCAGGATGTCGCAGGTTCAAATCCTGTCACCCCGATATGCCCTTGTGACGGAACTGGCATACGTGCTGGAATCAGAGTCCAGATTTTACAGGTTCAAATCCTGTCAGGGGTACTAAGCTCTCGTGGCGGAATGGAAGACGCACTAGACCGAGGATCTAGTTTTTTGCAGGTTCAAATCCTGTCGAGAGTACCAAAATATCTGGGTGTGGCGCAGTTGGGAGCGCGGGAGTTTCGGGAACTCCAGGTCGTAGGTTCAATCCCTACCACTCAGACTTCGCCCTTGTAGCCCAACGGAAGAGGCGCTTCGCTTAGAACGAAGAGGTTGCTGGTTCAAATCCAGTCAGGGGTATTGACTTCTTGCAAAAATTCTTTTGCAAGAGGGGGAAAGGTAAAAGGTAAAAGGTATCTTATTACTCCTTTCTCCTTTACCCCTTACCCTTTTCCCACTTCTGCAAGAAGTCTATTGGTGAATATGCGGGGATAGAGCAACGGTGGCTCGTGGGGCTGCATAACCTGAACATCGGCAGGTTCAACTCCTGCCCCCGTTACCAAAATTAGTGCTGGTGTAGCTCAATTGGCAGAGCAACTGACTTGTAATCAGTAGGTTGCAGGTTCAATTCCTGTTACCAGCTTGATGCGGGTGTGATGTAATCGGTAGCATCTGAGTGCGCCATACTCAGTGCGTGGGTTCAAGTCCCTCCACTCGCTTGCGTAGTCCTGTAGCTTCAACGGTAGAGCAAGTGCCTTACAAGCAAGAGGTTGCAGGTTCAAATCCTGCCAGGACTACCAAATGTTGGGAGTGTAGCTCAATGGAATAGAGCTTCGAGCTTCTACCTCGAAAGTTGTGGGTTCGAGTCCTACCACTCCCGCCTAAACAAGTCAAAAGAATGAATTTAATATTTCTCTTTCTTTTTAGTTTTTACTTTGCTCTTTTTACTTATTTGATGGGGTCATAGCTCAAATGGTTAGAGCGCCTGCCTTGCAAGCAGGAGGTTATGGGTTCAATTCCCATTGATTCCACTGATGATGGTGTCTGAAGCCAAAATGGTCGAGGCGCTGGTTTGTGGAACCAGTCATAGCGGGTTCAAGCCCCGTCAGGCACCCTTGAATGGAAGATGCTGCTGAATGGTCAACAACCAAGCTTGAACCTTGGAGTACAGGCAACTGTAGGGGTTCGATTCCTCCATCTTCCTCTTTTTCCACCTGAAGCCGAAAAGCGAGGCGCTGTGCTGATAACACAGAAATAGGAGGGGCAGTACCTCCCTGGTGGATTTATATCTAAAGTTTGGTGTTACGAGGCTTGCGATCGTATTAGATCGCACTTGCTCATTTCTTTTTCAAATTAACTAGGGTGGTTGGCATACCGGCTGTGCAGCGGGCTTTTAACCCGCAGAAATAGGTTCGACCCCTATACCACCCACTAAACAATTAAAAATTTAAAATTAAGAATTAAAAATTAAAAAATGCAATCTTAGTTAGCCTTTTGGCAATTGCTAATATGCTACTTGAATGCGTTTTGGGTTATGAATAGCAACTAGCGATCGCTAGTTGAGCATGTTGCAATAAGACATCTTTATCCAAAGTATGTACGGGATATTGCGGTGTTACTGCCAGTAGTTTCTCAATTCTTTCTCTGGCTGCTTCTACGACTGCTTCATCTAAGCTACCGTTACTGAGCGAATCAGCAAAATCTTCAGCAATCCGATAAGTTCTTTCAAGAGATGATGAATTAATATTACGCGACACAATAAACAGATCGCAGCCTGCATTAAATGACCGCGCCACAGTACCAGCTTTCATAAACATATCTGAGATCGCTTTCATATCCAAATCATCAGATACAACTACTCCCTCAAAGCCAAGTTCCTCTCTAAGTATGGTTTTGAGGATAGTCTGAGAAAGCGTTCCTGGGACATCAGGATCTATTTTGGGAAATAAGATATGGACAGTCATAATCAAAGGAATCTGTACTTCGATTAAAGCTCTGAAGGGTATAAGTTCTCGTAGTCGCAGGTCTTCTAGAGTTAAATTCAGTATTGGTAGCTCAATGTGAGAGTCCTTGCTGGTGTCTCCATGTCCGGGAAAGTGTTTGGCGCATCCTAAAATTCCTGAATCTCGAAGTCCAAGGTAATAGTCACGGGCACCTTGAGTAGCAGTTTCGGGAGTGTTACCAAAGGCGCGAGGCCCAATCACGGGGTTGTCGGGATGGGAAAAAATATCTGCTACAGGTGCCCAAGATAAATTTATTCCCAGTGATTTTAGTTCTACTGCTGTGGCTTTTGCTACTTCATAAGCGTGCGATCGCAGCAATAAGGCGTGAGGAAAGCGGGTAATTGGCGGTGGTGTACGAATTACACGACCTCCTTCATGATCGAGAGTCATGAACATAGAATCACGTTCAGTATATTCTCGTATCTGCCTGTTTAAATCCTTGAAGCTTTCCAGCCAAACTTGATATGGGGTGCCATCCAAAAAGTTCTTAGCAAAAAAGATCGCCCCAATCGGTTTCAATTCATTGAGTGCGCGTTTATCGTCATCACTTAATGTAGTGCCAGAAATACCTAAAATTAAGTGATGTCCAAAGCGCTTTAGCTCCTGCGATACAACCATAATCTTTTACCTATAAGTTGTGCGGTAAACAACTGGGTTGTTCAACCTAGAGGACATAGACTTTTATCCTACACCCTTATAGGGAGAGGAAAGTTTTCAAAGTAGTCTTTGAGCAATACCCCAGATATTTTCTCATACCAAATACACAAATTAGCAAAGAAATCAACTACTTGAAGACAACTTTTAAAAATAGCTATTTTCAGTCAAAGGAAATACTTTTGTTTCCCGAAATCACTTGCATGTAAATATAGATAAAGTGCGCGCCGCAAAGCTATTGCCAATAACATTATTGGCAATTTGCTTGGGCAGGTGTGTGTAGGTAAAATTCCCTTTAGCAAAAGTTTTTTGGGGAAGCGATCGCACAATCACTGCCAAATGTAACGGATTGCAACGTATAATGAGAACGATAAAACGGTTAAGAAATATTGAAGAGCAGTAGGGTTACATGCGAGTAGCGATCGCGGGAGCGGGACTAGCAGGACTTTCCTGCGCGAAATATCTTACAGACGCAGGTCACACACCCATTGTCTTGGAACGTCGAAACGTTCTAGGCGGTAAAGTGGCCGCATGGAAAGATGCCGATGGAGACTGGTACGAAACAGGTCTGCACATCTTTTTTGGCGCATATCCGAATATGTTGCAGTTATTCAAAGAACTGGACATTGAAGATCGATTGCAGTGGAAAGAACACACAATGATCTTCAATCAGCCAGATGCACCAGGTACTTACAGTCGCTTTGATTTCCCAGATTTGCCGGCACCAATTAATGGTATAGTGGCAATTCTGCGAAACAACGATATGCTGACATGGCCAGAAAAAATCCGCTTTGGCATCGGGTTATTGCCGGCCATGATTCAGGGGCAAAAGTACGTTGAAGAAATGGACAAATATTCCTGGACAGATTGGCTGCGTAAACACAAAATTCCAGAACGGGTCAATAAAGAAGTTTTTATTGCCATGGCCAAGTCGCTGAATTTCATCGGGCCAGATGAAATTTCAGCAACCATTCTTTTAACTGCCCTCAATCGTTTCCTCCAAGAAAAAAAAGGCTCGAAAATGGCCTTTCTGGATGGCTCGCCAACAGAACGATTGTGTCAACCTCTAGTGGATTACATCACCGAACGCGGTGGAGAAGTCCGTTTGAATGCCCCTTTAAAAGAGATTTTGCTAAACGCCGATGGTAGCGTCAAAGGTTACTTGATGCGGGGGTTGAATGGAGACGAAGATGAAGTTTTCACGGCGGATTTGTATGTATCTGCCATGCCGGTTGACCCTCTGAAGGTGATTTTGCCAGCACCTTGGAAAGAAATGGAGTTTTTCCAAAAATTAAACGGGTTGGAAGGCGTGCCTGTGATTAACGTGCATTTGTGGTTCGATCGTAAACTTACGCAAATTGATCACTTGCTATTCTCGCGATCGCCCCTCCTAAGCGTTTATGCTGATATGAGCAATACCTGCCGTGAATACGCCAACCCCGATCGCTCAATGCTGGAATTAGTTCTAGCCCCGGCAAAAGATTGGATTGCCAAATCCGATGAGGAGATTGTGGCTGCAACTATTGCCGAGTTAGAAAAACTCTTCCCCGACCACTTTGGGGGAGACAATCCAGCAACATTGCTGAAATCTCATGTGGTGAAAACGCCCCGTTCAGTTTACAAAGCGACCCCTGGTCGTCAACAGTACCGTCCTTCGCAAACAACCCCCATTAGTAACTTCTATCTCTCAGGGGATTACACCATGCAACGCTACTTAGCCAGTATGGAAGGTGCCGTACTTTCTGGTAAGCTGACAGCGCAGGCGATTTCTGAGGCCCTCCCGGTAGCAAATTCCTCAAACCTGCAAACGCTCACCCGACCGCCCGCAACGAATGCTGCAACTGCCTGATTCCCCGCCGCGTATGAAAACGCTGGTCTCTGTAGACGAGTCATACAAACTTTGTCGGCATCTCACAGCAAAGTATGCCAAGACTTTTTACCTGGGTACTTTGCTGATGAGTCCGGTAAAACGTCAATCTATTTGGTCAATTTATGCTTGGTGTCGCCGTACAGATGAATTGGTGGATGGCCCCGCATCTGCTATTACCACGCCAGAAACCCTAGACCTATGGGAACAGCAGCTGGAATCGATTTTTGCGGGGCGTCCATTAGAAAATTACGATGTAGCTTTAGTTGATACTCTCCAGCGCTTTCCGATGGACATTCAGCCATTTCGGGATATGATTGCCGGTCAGCGTATGGACTTATATCGCAGTCGTTATGAAACCTTTGAGGATTTATACCTCTACTGTTACCGCGTTGCTGGCACTGTTGGCTTAATGTCAACATCAGTTATGGGTGTGGATAACACCATATATGCAGCACCGTGGCAACAGAACAAACAACCTTATGTTCCCATAGAAGAAGCGATCGCTCTCGGAATTGCCAATCAACTCACTAACATCCTGCGGGATGTGGGAGAAGATGCCAAACGAGGAAGGATCTACATTCCCCTTGAAGACCTGGCAAAATTCAACTATACCGAGCAAGACTTCTTCAAAGGTGTGGTAGACGATCGTTGGCGGGCATTGATGCGCTTTCAAATTGACCGCGCCCGCCAATTTTACACCACATCCGACCAGGGAATTACTTATCTAGCATCCGATGCCCGTTGGCCTGTGTGGGCAGCATCAATGCTGTACGGTCAAATTCTAGAGGCGATTGAACGCAACGATTATGATGTATTCAGTCAGCGAGCTTTTGTTCCCCAGTGGAAAAAGTTACGCACCTTGCCCATAGCTTGGATGCGATCGCAAGTCCTTTAAAAAATTAGTCATTTGTCCCTAGTCCTTAGTCATCAGTGTTTTATAAATAACTAATGACCAATGACAAATGACTATTGACTCTTACTGGCAAGTCTGGTAACATTGATATTCGTGAGTCAGGAGAGGTGGCTGAGTGGTCGAAAGCGGCAGATTGCTAATCTGTTGTACGGCAGGCAACTCCGTACCGAGGGTTCGAATCCCTCCCTCTCCGTTTTTCAGATTTTGATACACAGAGTATATTGTGTGTACAAAAAGTAATACTAATATCAGCGTCAATATTTCTACTCCCAAAGATGGATGATATGATTTATCCTTTGGAGTCTTGATAAGATCCAGCTAAGTTACAAATCTAGTTTGGATCTTATTTTTAGGCTCCTAAATATCTGAGGAGTAAAAGTAATTTATGAGAAAAATTAGCGCCGCCTTAAGTTTAAGTATAGCTACCCTCGCGGCTGGGTTTCTACTTGGGGCTTGTGGTGATAGCAGTACCCCCAACGGCACAGCTAACAACGCAAATACCGCCACCCCAGCGGCAAACTCAACTACTACAAGCAGTACTAAAGGGCTAAAAATTGGTTCCTTGCTACCAACGACAGGCGACTTGGCCTCCGTTGGACAGCAAATGCTAGGTTCCGTCCCTTTACTGGTCGATACGGTCAACGCTTGCGGTGGGGTGAATGGCGAATCAGTTACCTTGGTGCAAGTAGATGACCAAACCGACCCGAAAGCTGGAGCTGCCGGTATGACCAAACTAGCAACTTTAGATAAAGTAGCAGGTGTAGTTGGCTCCTTTGCTAGTAGCGTTTCTAGTGCGGCAGTCTCCATTGCCACGCCGAATAAAGTTATGCTGGTTTCTCCTGGTAGTACCAGTCCCGTCTTTACCGACAAGGCTCAAAAAGGCGACTATAAAGGCTTTTGGGCACGTACAGCTCCTCCCGATACCTACCAAGCACTAGCTTTAGCCCAACTTGCCAGAAAAAAAGGTTTCAAGCGAGTTTCAACAGTCGTAATTAATAATGACTATGGCGTAGGGTTTGAAAAAGCATTTGTGCAAACTTTTGAAAAATTGGGTGGAACTATAGTTAATAAAGATAAACCTGTCCGCTACGATCCAAAAGCTCAAACATTTGATACAGAAGCGGCTGCTGCTTTTGCTGGTAAGCCAGATGCAGTTCTGGCTGTACTCTATGCAGAAACTGGTAGTCTGTTCTTGAAAGCCGCCTATCAGCAAGGTGTGGCGAAGGGAGTACAGATTCTGCTGACAGATGGGGTAAAATCACCGACTTTTCCCGAACAAGTTGGCAAAGGCGATGACGGTAAATATATTTTAACAGGAGCGATCGGTACAGTACCGGGTTCTGATGGTAAAGCATTAGAAGCTTTCAACAAGCTGTGGAAAGATAAAAAGGGTGGTGCGCCAGGAGAATACGCTCCTCAAGCTTGGGATGCAGCTGCTTTATTAACATTGGCGGCGCAAGCTGCTAAGGAAAATACAGGCGTTGGTATAGCCAGCAAAATCCGGGAAGTTGCTGATGGGCCTGGCACAGAAGTTACTGATGTCTGCGAGGGACTGAAGTTACTTAAAGATGGTCAAAAGATTAACTACCAAGGAGCTAGCGGCAACGTAGATGTTGATGCTAACGGCGATGTCGTGGGTGTATACGATGTTTGGACAGTAGGAGACGATGGCACAATCAAGGTGATTGACAAAGTTACCCCTAAGTAGAAACTTAGGAGTTAGGAGTTAGGAGTGATGAGTTATGAATTTAATCTTAATAACTCCTAATTCCTAACTCCTAATTCTTAAAGTCCACTGAAGTTATAACCAACTCCTAATAACAAGCCCACATCAGTTTGATCGAAGAATCCAGCATTTATAGCAGCCGTTGCCGTAAATTGAGAAGTTAGAGGCACATCAATCCCACCAGACACCAAAAAGGCAAATTGCGAATCATCACCAGTTTTGTAAGCTGCACCTACTCCGACGTAAGGTGCGATCGCTAATGGTTCGCTAAAAGCATCTGCTGATTTAAAGGTAAAATCGTAGGTGATCGGAAGTAGAACTGTGGTGTTATCCCCAAATACGGCTGAGGGTCGTATTGATATAGAATTTGTCAGTCCGATTTTGCTAACTACCGCAAAGTTACCGTCGCCCAAAGATGTATCACCACCACTCAAACCAATGTTAGCAGCGACGCCAAGATAGCTACTACCACCACTAGTAGTTCTACCTAAATCAATATCAGATTGTGCCACTCTTGTAGCTGATGGTTGAGAAGTCGGTTGTACAGGTTCAGAGGTGAGCGTTGCAGATGAGGTCGCCACTGTGCCTGGAACGGGTATGGGTATTACACTGGCGTTTTCCTGTATCGCAGCGTTAGGCGATTGCTCTACCTTAGTTAAATTTGTGACTGTAAAAGTTTCAGTTGTTTCTGTAGAGAGGTTTTGGCTAAACTCTTTGGGAGACGCTACGGTTGCGGAAGGTTCAGTTAATGGCTGATTGCTCAACTTGTCTACTGTCTGGGCGCTTGCAGATAAACCACTACTCAGGAATGCAAGAGCAGCGATACTTGGCAACCAAAAAACACCTTTACGAAGAAAAATAGTATTCACGTTCACTCCTAAAACAATATTGCCACGAAAAATAAAGATTTTTGTTGATTTAAGTCAACAAATTCGGGCAATATTCAAAATTTAACATCAAAAAATCGGTTTTTGCATTCTAGCTTTACTTGATTTCTTTAGTTAATATTTACTAGCAAAAAAATAAATTTTATAGTAATCCTGAATCACTCGCGAGAAACAAGATACCCAACAACTTTTACAAGGTCGGGAATTTGTGGGTTGCAATTTTCACAAATTAAATAGAATTGATATATTTATTTGAAATATCCTGAATTTGATAGATGACAAATACAAATAGTCTCTTTGTTTAAAATCAAGATAGTGTTTGTTAAGAAGGCGATCGCGATCTCTCCTATGAAAGAAAGAAGTTTTTTAGCATAGCTGCCTTATCGCCAAAGGCAGCTAGATTGTGAAGTGATATTACAAAGCTTGCAAAAATATTTAGAAATTGCCTACAAGGCAAACATAGTTCTAACGTAGAACCTATTAGGAGAGACTTGAGGCAAATGTGATGAGCGAAAATAATATTCAAAAGTACCGCTTTGTCTGTACCCTGACTTTCGGTGATATCTACGGTCAAATAATTGTTTGGTTGATTACAATTACCCTAAGTTTGGCATCAGCCTTGGCGTTGATGGGTGCCAAGCGGCCCGTGTACGCTTTAGCAACAGCGGGTCTCGTTGTTCTGCTATCGCTACCTTTCTTGTTGTTCGCGTTTGTCACTACCTTGTTAAATCATATTGAAGTCAGTCCTGTAGGGCCAGGGACTAAAATGGAACCCATACCAGGTAATGTCTCTCAGCAACAACCTGTACAAGCAACTAGCTAAAGAGTTAGGAGTTATGAATTATGAGTTATGAGTCACTCCATCTGTGCCATAACTCTTTGTTTTTAACTTTTTACTCCTAATTTCAAAATTTGTTACAACCTCCCTGTATAGAAGCAGGGAATTTTTTAGTAAAGATGCTACTGTCACAACCCACTAGCTTATTAATCACGTCTCTACAATAGAACAGCAGTGGTTTGCAATCAGGGGGCTAATTATGCTGGAACACGATGTGATTATTGTCGGGGGCGGATTGGCGGGATGTCGCGCTGCTGTAGAAATTGCCCGCACTGACCCCAATTTAAATATTGCTGTGGTTGCCAAAACCCATCCAATTCGTTCTCACTCGGTTGCAGCTCAAGGTGGTATGGCTGCATCGCTGAAAAATGTTGATTCCGAAGATAGTTGGGAAGCACACGCTTTTGATACTGTCAAAGGTTCTGATTACTTGGCAGACCAAGACGCTGTAGCGATTCTCGCCCAAGAAGCGCCAGATGTGGTAATTGACTTAGAACATCTCGGCGTTTTGTTCTCTCGCTTACCCGATGGGCGCATTGCCCAAAGAGCTTTTGGCGGACATTCTCACAACCGCACTTGTTACGCTGCTGACAAAACCGGTCACGCGATTTTGCACGAATTGGTTAACAATTTGCGGCGTTATGGGGTGCAAGTTTATGAAGAGTGGTACGTGATGCGTCTCATTTTAGAAGAAAATGAGGCGAAGGGTGTGGTCATGTTCCATCTTTTGGATGGACATATCGAGGTGGTGCGGGCTAAGGCGGTGATGTTTGCCACAGGGGGCTATGGTCGCGTTTATAACACTACCTCTAATGATTACGCTTCTTCGGGTGATGGTTTGGCAATGACTGCGATCGCAGGTTTGCCCCTCGAAGATATGGAATTTGTCCAGTTTCATCCCACTGGCTTATATCCGGTAGGGGTGCTGATTTCGGAAGCGGTACGGGGTGAAGGGGCGTATCTGATTAATAGTGAAGGCGATCGCTTTATGGCGAACTATGCACCCAGTCGCATGGAACTAGCTCCTCGTGATATTACCTCACGAGCGATCGCTTACGAAATTCGCGCCGGACGTGGTATTCATCTCAATGGAAGTGCTGGCGGCCCCTTTGTCTATCTGGATCTGCGCCATCTGGGCAAAGAAAAAATTATGAGTCGCGTTCCCTTTTGCTGGGAAGAAGCCCATCGTTTGGTAGGCGTTGACGCAGTAACTCAACCGATGCCAGTCCGCCCGACAATTCATTATTGTATGGGTGGTATCCCAGTTAACACCGATGGTCAAGTTCGCAGTAGTGGCGATGGTTTAGTTGATGCTTTCTTTGCTGCGGGTGAAACATCTTGTGTTTCCGTACATGGTGCAAATCGTTTGGGGAGTAATTCACTACTGGAATGCGTAGTTTATGGTAAAAGAACTGGGGCTGCGATCGCCAAATTTGTGCAAAAACGTAAGTTACCCTCTGTAGATGAGCAACGGTATCTAACAGAAGCCCAGCAACAAATTCAAGCTTTGCTAGAACAACCGGGACAGTACCGCATTAACCAAGTCCGTGAAGCTTTTCAGGATTGTATGACTGAGTACTGTGGTGTTTTCCGCACTGAGGCATTAATGACTGAAGGTTTGCAGAAATTAGAAGAAATACAACAAAAATACCCGCAAATTTATTTAGATGACAAAGGTAGTTGCTGGAATACAGAACTCGTGGAAGCTTTAGAATTACGAAGTTTGATGGTAGTAGGGCAGACTATTTTGGCATCAGCCCTAAATCGCCAAGAAAGTCGTGGCGCTCATTTCCGCGAAGATTATTCCGAGCGAGATGATACGAACTTTCTCCAACACACAATGGCTTACTATTCACCAGCCGGAATTGACATTCAATATCGACCGGTGGCGATTAATATGTTTGAGCCAAAAGAGCGGAAGTATTAGCCAATAGTGAATTAATGTGAGAAATCGAGGGGACTATCAAAATTTAGTCTACCTCGATTAATAACAGTAAGTGCGAAGATATTTTCTGTATGCCGTAAAATTCTGACTATAAAAACAAGATTTTTATTTAAAATATGAACGATTCACAAACTTGGTATATTATCAAGCGTTCTGCTGGAAACTGTGAAATCATCCCCAGCGAGCAAGTTGGCGACGATAATTTAGAAATTATAGAACAGTGGGGGCCTTTTAGTTCGCCAGAAGAAGCGATCGCTCGACGTGTCGGACTTATTAGGGCTGGAAAGTGCCAACCAGTTTAAGTTAGTAGTTAGAAGTTGACAGTGACGGACTTTATTCCTAACTCCTCACTATTCACTCCTAACTTTCATTCCTAACTCTTCATTTTTCTGCTGTAGGTATGCCCTTAGCAGCAATTTTTTTACCTATCACTTCCACTGCTTTAGCGAATTGAGGGTCTGCAAGAGTAGCGAGTTTGTCACGTTCATGGAGCCACAAATCCTCCATCTGCTTTTTGCTCAAATCCACCTTCACATCTGGCGAAATGCCTTTGTGATTGATATCTGTACCATTGGGGGTATAGTAATGAGCAATTGTCACCGCTAATCCTGAACCATCTTCCAGGGGGCGTACCGATTGCACTAGTCCCTTACCAAAGGTTTGAGTACCCACCAAAGTAGCACGCTTATTATCCTGCAAAGCCCCTGAGAGGATTTCACTGGCACTAGCGGAACCTTTATCTATCAACACTACCAACGGTTTATTGGTCAAAGCTCGTCCGTTTGCTTCTTCCTTTTCTGCTTCTCCTCGACGTTCAACAGTGGAGACAATCTTACCTTTATCTATCCACATCCGAGCAATATCCACACTGGAGAAGAGTAACCCGCCTGGATTACCACGCAGATCGAGAATATATCCGGCTACCTTTTTGCTTTCTAAATTTTTAATGGCAGTTTGCATTTCTTTACTAGCATTGGCGCTGAACTGGTTCAGGCGAATGTAGCCAACATTTCCGGCTGGAGTTTTCTTTTCAGAAAACTTAACTGGATGGATTTCGATGCGCGCCCGTTTGATGTCAAACTGTTTTGTCTTACCGTCGCGCATAATTGTCAAGCTGACTTGCGAGCCTGCTTCACCTCTAATCAACGATACTGCCTGATTAGTATCCATCCCCTTAGTATCTTTGCCGTCAATTTTGAGGATGATATCTTTTGCCAAAACACCAGCTTTAAAGGCCGGTGTATCTTCAATTGGCGCAATTACAACCAATTGCTTGGTTTTTTCATCCTGACTAATGGTGATCCCAATCCCTGTCAATTCTCCAGAGGTATCCACCTGCATATTCTTGAATTCCGACGGGTCCATAAATCGGGTGTACGGATCTTCTAGCTTTTTCAGCATTTCCCGAATGGACTTATACGCATCCTGCGGATTACTGTAGGACTTGCTCAAGTATTCCTTACGAACAGCCTGCCAATCTACCTGATTAAAAGTACCGTCGACATATTGGCGCTGAACAATTTGCCAAACTTCATCTACTAATTCTTTAGGACTTGCTTTAAATAAAGCCTGACCTCGCGAATGAATGCCAAGGCTAGTAACAGCGATCGTGGAGAGTGTAACTGCCGTAGCACCCAAAACAAGCCTACTTTTTGTAATCACCATAATGACAGCTGCGTCAGAGGGAAAATTTATAGTCAGTATGCTCAATCTAACACAGGCTACCACTGTACAGACCGAGTATGTATTCTTAATTTAAACAAAATACTTGACAATCAGGCAACCTTGGTGGTCAAAAGATGCAAAGTTTTTGGGGATTGGGTATTGGGCACAAGAGGCAGAGGTGCAAAGGGGCAGAGGTGCAGAGGGGAAAAACTTACTGCAACTTCAATTTTTCCCTGCTCCCCTGCTCCCTTGCTTCCCCTGCCCCTCTCCTCTGCCCCTTTTAAGGTTCTACCCAGCGTTCATCTGCCTTAATGAGGTTAATTAATTCCTCTACACCTTTATCTTCTGGGACTTTTTTAATTTCTTCTCTACCACGGTACAAAGAAATATAACCAGGTGTTTTGCCAACATACCCATAGTCGGCATCTGCCATTTCTCCTGGTCCATTGACAATACAACCCATAACTGCAATGTCTAGCCCAGTTAAGTGTTTAGTGGCTTCCCGGACTTTGTGCAGCACTTCCTCTAGGTTAAACAAAGTGCGTCCACAGGAAGGACAAGCAACGTATTCCACCATCGTTTTTCGCAATCCCAAAGCTTGGAGAATGCTGTAGCAGACGGGAATTTCTTTTTCCGGTGCTTCTGTAAGTGAAACGCGGATTGTATCGCCAATGCCATCAGCAAGTAAGGTAGCAATACCAGCTGTTGATTTAATTCGCCCGTATTCGCCATCACCGGCTTCCGTAACGCCTAAATGTAACGGGTAATCCATACCCAGTTCATCCATACGCTTGGCAATGAGGCGATAAGCGGCTACCATCACCGGGACTCGTGAGGCTTTCATGGAAATTACCAAGTTGCGGAAATCCAAAGATTCACAAATGCGGATGAATTCTATGGCAGATTCCACCATTCCTTCGGGGGTGTCACCGTAGGTAAATAGCATTCTTTCAGCCAGAGAACCGTGATTTACCCCAATTCGCATCGATTTTCCTTGATCGCGCAAAGAAACTACTAGAGGTTCTAAGGTTTCGCGGATTTTATCGCCAATTTCGTCAAATTCGCTTTTAGTATACTCAGTGCGATTAATGTTTGGCTTTTCAAACACATACAAGCCTGGATTAATCCGTACTTTCTCTATGTGCTTGGCAACTTCCACAGCGATTTTCAGCCCGTTGTGATGGACATCAGCCACAATGGGCACATCTTGGTAAGTTTTAATTAATTTTTGTTTAATTTCTCCTAAAGCTTTAGCATGAGCCATACTTGGCACTGTGACGCGGACAATTTCGCAGCCTATTTCGTGCAGACGACGAATACCAGCTACGGAACCATCAATATCAAGAGTGTCTTCGTTAATCATTGACTGCACCACAACGGGGTAGCCGCCGCCAATGGTGACATTTCCAACCTTTACGGCACGGGTTTTACGCCGCTTGATGGTTGTATCAAAGGTGGCTTGAGGTGATGTGATGCTTGAAGTGTTTACTGTGGGCAGAGTTTGCATAACCTGATTAGGTAAATTTGCTGTTGCTCAAATATCAGATTTAATAAATCTCTGTTTCCCAGATTGCCACAGCTAGCGCTTTTTTGGACGATTAATATAGAAAAAAATGGAGAATCAGAAAGGCAAAGAAATAAAGAGCAATTAAGGAGTTTTGCTCTTTTGTAAAGATATATTGCTTAAAAATCTTTTTAACTGAGTAGCTTGAGTGCGATCGCGCAGGTTTCACAATGGAAAGCAAAACACCGCGATCGCTTTATTACTGGGTCACAAATACTACAGAAGCTATCGTAATTTTATGACCCAACCTGCAATAATTTAACTATAAATTATCATTTTTTATACTACTATCAGGCATGATTGGACTTACCTGCATCATAGCGTTTCAGTAATTCATCTCGATTCATAAGAGGGATAACTTCGTTAAGCTTCGCTAACGCTAAATTTGTGTTTTATAATACAAGTATACTATTGAATTTAAACTTAAGAAAATTTGGGGTTTGAAATTGTAGATGTTATTACAGAAAAAAAACGGCTGTAATTATGAACACCCAAATAACACCCCAACTACCAATTCCCCTACACTTTAATCTTGAAGAAGTGGGCAAAGTCTGGCGCGTACCTTATCAAGAACGTGCCGCTGAAGCTGAAATCTGGGCAAAACAACACGATATCAAACCTACATCTTTAGATAAAACTCGTATTTGCCTACTTTTAATTGATGTCCAAAACACCTTCTGCATCCCTGGATTTGAATTATTTGTAGGTGGAAAATCTGGGAAAGGGGCAGTGGATGATAATGTCAGATTATGTGAGTTTATCTATCGCAACTTGGGAGTAATTACAAAAATTGTACCTACTCTAGATACCCACACAGCAACCCAAATCTTCCATCCGATATTTTGGATGAACGCTGCGGGAGAACATCCCACCCCAGCCGCGACTAGCATTACACCAGCAGATATTGAACAAGGTATCTGGAAAGTCAACCCAGCAGTTGCTAACAGTGTTACTAATGGGGATTATGAATTATTAGAAAAACACGTTTACCATTACCTTAAAAAACTTAGTCAAGACGGTAAATATCCCCTTACTGTTTGGCCTTATCATTCTATGTTGGGCGGTATTGGTCATGCTCTAGTTTCATCGGTAGAAGAAGCGATATTTTTCCACGGCATGGCGCGTCAGAGTCAAACGCAATTTGAAATTAAAGGTGAAAATCCCTTAACAGAAAACTATTCCATCTTACGTCCAGAAGTGTTGGAAGATTTTGAGCAACGTCCACTCGCTCAAAAGAATACGCGCCTGATTAAACAACTTTTAGAATATGATGCAGTAATTATTGGTGGTCAAGCTAAAAGTCACTGTGTCGCTTGGACAATTGACGATTTATTAACAGAAATTAAACAGGTAGATGCTACCCTGACGAAAAAAATCTATCTGCTAGAAGATTGCACTTCCCCCGTTGTTGTTCCTGGTGTTGTAGACTACACAGAACAGGCAGATGCAGCATTTACAAGGTTTGCAGAGGCAGGAATGCACATTGTAAAATCTAGTGAATTTGGAAATTGGACATAGGGCATGGGGCAATACAATTTTGAATTTTGGACTGAGAATTTTGAATTAAATTTCAATCTAAAAAATCTAAAATTCACTACTTCCAATTCTCTCATTTCTTCAAATAACCTTTGGGATCTTGCGCTACCCAACCCAGAGATGAGCTAGAACGCACTTCAAAATGGAGGTGCGGTTGACTAGAAGTTGGTTTTCCACTAGTGCCTACTGTTCCTAGTAAATCTCCTTTTTTCACTTGTTGGCCGACAGTAACTTTGATACTGTCAAGCTGGGCGTAGCGGCTTTGGAGTCCACCACTGTGGTTAATAATGACCAATTTGCCATAAGAACCTTGATCGCTGGCAAAGGCTACAGTCCCAGGGGCGATCGCTTGCACATTACTACCAATTGGTGCTAATAAGTCAACACCACTGTGGAAGAAAACTTCACTTGTCGCAGGATTAATTTGCCAGCCGTAAGCTAATCCTATAGTTGCCACTTCCCCTAAAGGGTATCCAGACAAAGATGTACGGTTTGGCGTACCTGCATTAGTAGGTAAAGGGGACTTAGTTACAACACCATTGGGCGACCAATTTACCCCCGGAACAAACACAATTCTGGGGTTTTGTTGGCAGCCATTCACCTCAAACAGGCTATCAGCACGAACTTTGTATTGTGCCGCCACTTGTCGCCAAGTTTGACCACGAGGCACTTCGACTACAATCCCATTGTAGGGAGGAATTTGAAGCACACTACCAACGGCGGCAGCTGCACCGTTCTGCAAAGCTGGATTCATACCAATAATAGTTGTCGGAATGAGATTGTAGCGCTGCGCTATGCTCTCCAAAGTTTCACCACGAAGAACTTTATGGCGTTGGAAGCGAGATAAGGCTGGAGTTGAGCAACCACCCACAGCAGCGTTAGCAATGTTTGAGTTTGAGTATGGCAGTATGCTTACTAGGCCCAAGGCGCTAACTAAGCTACAGAGAAACAGTTGACGAAAGGGTAAAGTCATGTACACAGGTCAAGAGCGCATTAACTTTAGATTTTAGATGGGAAGAGTGGGGAGTGGGGAGCAGAGGAGCAGAGGAGCAGGGGAGCAGGGGAGAATAATTAATGACAAATGCCCAATGCCCCATGCCTATTCCCTAATTTCTCGTAAATTGATCTGTCCACTTGCCGTTCGCTTGACTACACTTAGAAATTAGCAACTGCATTGCTGTTCTTGAGCAAAACAATTATGAAGTTATCCTTAAAGCAACTGGCGGTTTATGTGTTTTTACTGGTAATTGGCGGTGGTGCAGGTTTGTTTGGTAGTCGCTATCTCCTGCCACAAAATCGCTCGTTCCAACAGTTAAAAAATGTAACAATGGCTTCGCCTCCAGAATCCATAGTGCCGAATTCTTCTAACGGAGCTATTGGGGCTACTGGTGGCGATAACGTGAATTTTATTGCGACGGCAGTGCAAAAAGTTGGCCCGGCTGTAGTGCGGATTAATGCCACTCGCAAAGTAGCCAATCCCATTTCTGACGCTTTAAAAAATCCTCTCTTGCGGCGATTCTTTGGAGAGGATGAGCAACCAATTCCTCAAGAACGCATTGAACGCGGTACAGGATCGGGATTTATTTTGAGCGAAGATGGGGAATTACTCACCAACGCTCATGTCGTGGCAGATACAGATACAGTACAAGTTACCCTCAAGGATGGTCGGAGTCTAGAGGGGAAGGTAGTAGGAGTTGATTCTGTAACAGATGTGGCAGTGGTAAAAATAAAAGCGAATGATTTGCCGACAGTAAAACTGGGTAATTCGCAAAACCTGATCCCAGGGCAATGGGCGATCGCTATTGGCAATCCTCTGGGTTTAGATAATACTGTCACTATCGGTATTATTAGTGCTACCGATCGCACTAGCACTCAAGTTGGTGTCCCAGATAAGCGAGTCAGCTTTATCCAAACTGATGCCGCAATTAACCCTGGTAATTCTGGTGGTCCCTTATTGAACGCCCAAGGCGAAGTGATTGGTATTAACACTGCTATCCGCGCTGATGCTCAAGGACTTGGTTTCGCCATCCCCATTGAAACCGCCGCCCGCATCGCTAATGAACTTTTTACTAAAGGGCGTGCGGAACATCCCTTTTTGGGTGTTGAAATGGCAGACCTTTCTCATACCAGAAAACAGCAGATTAATCAAGAAAATCAGCTAAATATTCAGCAGGATGCAGGGATTGTGATTAAAGGAGTCACAGATGATTCTCCAGCCAAGCGTGGAGGACTGCTGCCTGGAGATGTGATTCAAAAAGTTGACGGTAAACCAGTCAAAACTTCAGCCCAAGTTCAAAGGCTGGTAGAGTCTAGCAAAGTTGGAGACATAATCGCTATCGAAGTCAACCGCAGCGGTAAAGTTCAAACCTTCAAAGTACAATCAGGAGCTTATCCTGAAAAGAAGTAGTCAACATAATTCGTAATTCCTAGAGTGCGTCATTCCGAATTACGAATTAGTAATTATTTGGTCAATAGTTCCAGAATGTTTGACTACTGACTATTAATTATTGGCCATTAGACAAATGCTCTAACTGCATTCTTTGTTCCATCTGGCGCAGAAAATACCCTGTCATCATGGCTGACGCTAGAAGTCCAGCTAAGTTCTCCCGATCTGTTGTGATTTGCACGTTAAAATTTTCCGCGGGGAGCATTCCCACTAGCCCTTGGACATTTTGCGAGATGATTTGTTTAATTTCGGGACTGGCGGACTGAGCAACCCTAGCTAAAACATCAGGAGACTGATGCTGTAGATATTTGAGTAATTGATTAGGGTATTCCTCAGAGTGGTCGGAAAGAAGTTGATTAGGGTGTTCCTCAGAGTTGTCATTCAAAAAGTCAGGATTAAACACCATTGGCAGTTTTATTTAGCTTAATTGCTAACTCCACTCTAAACCATAGTACAAGGTTAGCGCATTCACCACGGGTATAAGTCAAGAGGAGGGGAGTGTAATTAGGGGAGAGATGACAAATGACAGGTTATGGGGAATAATCTGCACGCTGTAACCTGTACCCTATTCCTTCTTTACTCCCCACTCGCCACTGCTTTTAACTCTAGTTCTAGTTCTAGTTGTTCTTCCTTCTGGCTGGTAGAAAGTATTTGCGGGAGTTGTTCAATTTGGAAATACTGATGGAATTTTGGGGTTACTTGAAGTGAGTAGGAGCGAGAATCGCTATCTCGGCGCTTGCGGATGAACCCAAGTTCGACGAGTTCTGGAACGTGCTGATAGACTCCTGAACCGCGCAGGTTAATCAAGTCGCTCTGGAGTATGGGACTATTAAGAGCGATCGCGGCCAAAGTCCGTAATGCACCTACACCCAATTCTACTGGTATCATCGTTTGCACTAAGTCATGAAAATCAGACCGTAGTTGCAAACTATAACCATCTGGGGTTTCTATTACCTCTAGGGCACTATCTCGGTGGGCATAGTTGTCCATGAGTTCAATTATGCCTTCTTTGACAGTGGCGCGATCGCACGCGGCATACTCGGCGATTTCGCCGAGCGACAAGGGTTTACCCTTTAAATAGAGAATTGCTTCTATCTTCGTCGCTGTGGCTGTAATCATTTAGTCATTAGTCATTAGTCGTTAGTCATTGGTCATTAGTCACTTGTACTGAGTTTCGACTTCGCTCAACTACCGCGTAGTTGTAAAGCCTGCGGCATAGCTACGCTTAGGGCGCAGCCTCTCCAAGAGTTGTATTGGTCATTAGTACATGACAACTAACAATCAACAAGTGTGTGGCATTATATCGTAAATTGTCAAAGTATTTTTTTAATTTTCAAATTTGGCATTGGGCAAAACAGTGCTGAGTGCTGAGTGAGGAGTGAGGAATTATTTTCCTTGTCCCCTCCCCTTGTCTCTTTATCCCTCTCATCTCCCCTGCTCCTCTGCCCGTCTGCCCGTCTGCCTCTTCAAAAGCCTCTACTTGTGAGAATAAATTCTGCAATCGCTAAATCTTGTGGAGTGGTCACTTTTAAATTTGTCTCTTCTCCCTCGACAATTCGGACTTCGATGCCGCATTTTTCAAATAAAGCAGCATCGTCAGTTACTTCCCAACCTTGACGGACTCCTTCAGCATGGCACTGTTTCAATAACTTGACATCAAATCCTTGGGGAGTTTGTGCCGCCCATAGTTGTCGTCTGTCGGGTGTTTGTTGAATTATGCCTTGTTCATTGACAACTTTGATGGTGTCTTTGACGGGTACACCAGCAATTAAACCGGGACAGTGGCGAATGGCCTCGGCACAAGAGTTAAATAAATCTGGTGTGGCCAGGCATCTAGCACCATCGTGAATCAACACTTGTTCTGCGGCTACTGGCAGAGATTGCAAACCATTGTAAACAGATTCTTGGCGGGTGGAACCACCTTGAATTAATTCCACGGGTTTAGTCAGCTTCAAATCGGCGAGAATTGCATTGAACTCTGGCCAATCGGTAGACTGAGAAATAATCCCGATCCAACTAATTGTACTAGCGGCTTCTGCGGCTAATAAAGTCCAAGCAATAATTGGTTGCGATCGCACGAGGAGCAGGAGTTTATTGCGGTTACTACCCATTCTTTTTCCGATTCCCGCAGCTGGAATTAGTAAATACACAGAATTCCTCAATCTTTAAGCTATATATTTTCCCCTAAAATAGGGAGCGAGTAAGCGTCAATAAATATTATGCGAGTAGTAGCCCTTGTACCTGGCGGAATTGGCGACCAAGTTCTCTTCTTTCCGACTCTAGATGACCTGAAGCGCCATTACCCTAACGCTCAGATAGATGTCTTTGTTGAACCCCGGTCAAAGGCTGCCTACCGAGTGAGCAAGTCAGTTCACGAGGTGCTGAACTTTGATTTTAATGACCGTAACAGTCTGGCAGATTGGGGTAATTTAGTGGGAACAATTCGCGATCGCGAATACGATGTTGCCATTGCTGTTAAGCAGAATTGGTTGGTGGGTCTTTTACTCTGGTTGACGGGAATTCCTATACGCATTGGCTATCAAGGCAAAGGATCGGGTTTTCTTACCCATGCTGTGCCATTAAAACCATCCCAGTATGCGGCAGCAGTTTACCACGACTTGCTAAAACCATTGGAAATAAATAGTCCTGTCCCAGAGTTAGCAGTAAATGTGCCCAAACCAGATATTGAATGGGCAGAAAAGGAACAAAAACGTTTAGGGGTTCATGAAACAGGCTATATCTTGATTCATGGCGGTTCTGGCCAGTTATCCCAGGCTAAAGAACTGGATAAAATCTACCCTGTCGAAAATTGGCAGCAAATTATTCAAGCCTTCCAACAAAAGCAGCCGGATCTGCCTGTGGTTGTTATTAAGGGAGTTGATGATGATCTGTTTGTGCGATCGCTTCTGGAGTCTTCTCCAGATATCAAGGTGACTGCCCCAGATGATATTGGTAAGTTAACTGCCATAATTGCTGGGGCAAATTTGATGTTATCTACTGATAGCGCGCCATTACAACTGAGTGTTGCAGTCCAAACCTATACCATTGCCATCTTGGGCCCCAGCAATCCGGCTAAGTTGTTGCCGAAAAACGATAAATTCCTGGCTATTGAATCCCTCACGGGAAAAACGGCGGATATTTCACCAAACGCAGTTTTAGAGAAAATTTGGGGTGGCTAAACCAGTAATTTTTTGAAGAAGTCAGAAGTCAGAATTCAGAAGCGGAGCCGGAGACGCTCCGCCTCCGGTCAGAATCAGAAAGTGGGAGATTCAGACCCGTTATTACGAAAGTTGACCACAAAATCATAGATTTTATGGGGGTGCAATAAATGCTACTGATTTAGCGTTCGACTGAACGCTCATGCCGAAGTCCGCTTTTTCGTTCAGAATTCATACTGAATTCTGGCTCCTGACTCCTGAATTCTTTCTTGTTAAAATATCCCAAAAAAAGCATCATCTAATTCATAACCCAGCATTTGGGCCATGGACTTTAGGCGCGAGAGGCTAGGGATGTCTTGTTGTTTGAGCCAATCGCCTAAGATAAAGATTTTATGCATCAAAAATATCTCTAAGGCTTCAGGATTGTACTGAATACCTTCTTGGGAACTAAACTGGTGTGGTACAAGCATGGCGGCATAACGAGCAAATTCTCCAGCTTTCCAATCTAGTAAAAATGGCAACCAGGGGTATTTAGCATCTAGGCGCACAAACCACAGGCGTACCTCTGGAATTTCTGAGAGTTCCCGTGGATCGCCAGGTTCGAGATTGTAATTGATATCAAAGCGTAGCTGCTGTTCATGGGATATAACCCCATCTTGCAGCAGTTTTTCAATCACCGTTGACGCAGGCGACAAATCTAGATTGTTAATGAAGTCATTATTGAGTGCGATCGCAATTGTCATTGATTCAGCAGCCACTTTCTTGATGCTCAACTGTAGGATCGAGAATATACAGTAGCAGCTTTCAGGGATTGACGCTACATTGACTTTTAATAGGGGACTTCCAGTTAAAAAAATATCCCATTGTAGGGGCGCAAGCCCTTGCGCCCCTACAAATATACAAATAATTTGGGATAATTTATTTTTTGCAAGTCCCTAGCACAAAGTTTTCTTCACAAATCAATTAGTATTTACTGATACTTTTTTGTTAATAATTTCGTCAACCTATCCAAGGTTGAGACACAAGTCTGACCCGATCAAATTTATTTGATAATTTTGCTTAATTTTTGCTAGTTATAACAAATATACATCCAGTTACTAGCCTGGATATTATCAGCCGCTGGCGATGCTTGCGGTGGCTACTCACTTCACCGATTCTTGCTCAAGTTAAATGTTACTTTTATCATTGCTATAATTACTCGCCTCTAACTAAATAATTACTACACCATTAATAGAGTATGCCATTAGAATTAGCCTACTTGGGTAAGGCAATACCTGCCCCAAGGTGGACATTTACAGCAATTTTAAGTTAAAGTTGTAATGAGTTTGTTTTAGATTAAGGTCTGACAAAGTAGCCGTCAACAAGCAAAAAAAATCATTATCGCCACCTGTCACTTCCACAGGATCAAAAGCCAAAACATAAGTACAGGTAAAATATTGGTATGCAATATACATTGCATATATTAAATAACCAATAAACATTTAGATGGGAAAATTCCCTTAACAGTTAACAAGCTGTAATATGCAAAAACAAACAATTACTACAAGACCAATTCGTTCCTTAGAAGATGCACTTGAGCGCTGTCAAATTCTGGGTATGCGCGTTAGTCGTCAGCGTCGCTTTATTCTGGAATTACTTTGGCAAGCAAATGAACATCTTGCTGCCAGAGAGATTTACGATCGCTTAAACCAACAAGGCAAAGAGATCGGTCATACTTCTGTTTATCAAAATTTAGAAGCATTATCCAGTCAAGGCATCATTGAGTGTATTGAACGCTGTGATGGGCGTTTGTACGGCAATATCAGTGACTCTCACAGTCATATAAACTGTGTGGATACAAATCAAATTCTTGATGTTCATGTAGAACTACCAGAAGATTTGATCCGCAAAATTGAAGAAGAAACAGGAGTGCGGATTACTGACTACAGTATTAACTTTTTTGGCTACCGCAATCCGCAAGAGGGATAGGGAGCAGGGGAGCAGGGGAGCAGGGGAGCAAAGAAAAAGAAGTTGCAGTAAGTTTTCCCCTCTGCACCTCTTCCTCTTGTACCCAATGCCTAATTCCCTATTCCCCAATCGAATTAATTGCCAAAAACTGTCTCATCATCGACATCATCATCTAAATCTGCTGATAAAATTGCGCCTTCACAGCTCTCAATTAATCCGATCGCAGGGGTTTGGTTCCAATTAACGTTTGTGTTTGGTGTGATTTTCACGGTGTTTAAGAAGTGCTGCTGCGATGCCTGCGGCGGTAAACTACGCAAATGTTTCAGTTTTTGAAATATTTCTTTAGAGAACAAAGCACCATTATCAGCGGCCAATTTTTTGTCAGTGGCAGCAAGTATGGTGTCAAATAAGCAGGCGTTGGTGAGATCGGCAGAATTAAGATTTGTCCCCATCAGGTTTGCCTGTTGCAGGTTTGCGCCTGTGAGATTTGCCTGTTGCAGGTTTGCGCCTGCAAGGTTTACGTTTTGTAAGTTCGCGCCTGCGAGGTTCGCCTGTTGCAAATTGGCTCCAGCCAAATTCGCCCCTGTTAACTCCGCATTAGATAAATTTGTTTGCTCAAGATTTAACCCAGTTAACATCACTTGCGATAAAGAGGCTCCCGATAAATTGAGTCCAGACAGAGACTTGATTCGGGTTGCGAAAGCACTTTTATGCAAAACCGTTGTCCTAGCAATTAGCACACTCACCACTTCTGGGTTGAATTCTGTCAAATTGACTGGATTCCCACAAGGCCAAAATGGAACTTTTGTTTCTCGGTAGCAAGCACAAAGCAATAAAAACACATTCAGTCCTACCGCAGCATTCACCTGTTCAACATTCACAGGGTTTTGCAGTGCGTGAAAATTAGTCAAAGCGTTGTGGGCTATCCCCTCATCTAACCAACGTCCTTGACAGTAAGCACGCCAGAAAGATAAAAGACGTTGAAATAAAACTTCAAACGAAAATTTGTGTTTTTGCTGGCGGCGTAATCCAGCGATCGCTAGTTCTTCGATTTCTTGGCTAAGTATGCCGTAACCTAGTAAATTATAAATATTCTGGGCCACGCTACTGAAATCAAGTACAAAAGTGGGCGTACCATAAGCCTCATCTTGGTACTGAGTTAGAAATTTAAGTTGGGTAGCTATAGCATCTGCACAAAGAGATTCTCCTAACTTGAGATGCGAAAACTCTATTAAACTACTTTTCGCTGTGCTTTCACCTGAGCTTTTTACATTCCAAACTTTAAAATAAAACACTGGTAAAGTATTAAATTCACCAGCTAAATTAATTTGATGACGTTGCGAGTGTAAAATTTTGAGAGCGATCGCTTGCATCTGCTCAAGTAAATCTTGGGGATGACGATCGGCGAGTAAATTAGCGATCGCTTCTGGAGTTCGGTGAATATGAGCCGATCCTGAACGCAGTAGCATCGTCTTGATCCCACCAATTAGCGGATAACCCAACAACCATCGACTCAGGCGATGATGAATTTCCCATAACAGAAAAGACTTTTGGGTACTAGCAGCTAACTGCAATAGTTCATCATCTAGCAATCCCTCTCGGTGCAAGATGCCCAACAAATGCAGCATTAAGGGTTGACGGATAAGGACAGATAATTCTTTTAACTTTGATTGGCTGGTAAATAACCCTGCCTGTTTTAATAATGTAAAGAAATTTTGGGCAATGGGTAATGATTGCACTTTTGCCCACTGTTGAAACCATTGTTTGAGTTCATCCCCATCCAATGGCTGAATAATGATTCGCCTCAATAATAGCGGTAGTTCCGAGACGATTTCTGGTAACGTCGTTGAACGACTTGTCAACACAATTTTGTGGCGGTGTTGAGATTGAAAGTTTAGTAATTGCTGAATAAAAATTGCTTGTGCCCTGATACCCTGAGCAGAATGGGGCAATTCATCTAAACCATCTAGCAGCAACAGACAAGGGAGATTTTCTTGCTCTAACCAAGTTGAAAGATTAACACCAAAGGCAGAATTTAGGGTTTCGATTAGAGTTTTGCCGTATTTTACGTCTCGCAACCTAATTACTATCGGCATCCAAGTAGGGTACAATTCCTGTGCTACCTCTGCTGCCCAAAGTTGGCAAAAACTAGTTTTTCCATAACCAGGTTCTGACTCAATGACAGCGATCGTTTCTAAATCAGTTAGCTGTTGCTGTGCCCATGTTTTTAAGTCAACTGGTTTAACAGCTTTTTTATCTTGCTCAGAAATATTTTCCTCTATTGGTAAGCCTTTTTGTGGCACATAGATATCCTTAAGAGCAAAGGATTCCATCAGCAAAGGGATACTGAGGTTTTTAATCAAACTTGCACGGTAATGTTCTCGGTGCAAATCAATTTTTTCACTGACTGTAGAACCAACTTCTGGGGTGATGAAACTGGGAGATAATGAAATCCCCAAACGGAAAAATTTTTGCAGTTGGGCTAAAGGTGCAGCATTCTCGGTGACGACTACCAATATGTCACCAGGAAGTGAGTTAACCAAACGCTGTGTTAGAAGTTTCGCTTCCGCTTCCTCTGCACCATTGGCAACTAACCAAGCTATAGCAGCGTTATTTATTTGTTGCACTAATAATGAATCTGCAACCGAAGATAGTGCTTGTTCAGCTTGAGTATCAGTCAATTTACCTGGGCTGAGAGTTTTCAGCAATCCTTGTAGTTGCGGATCTTCGAGGATAATTTTACCCACATCGTCTTTAAGTATGTGTGGTTGCATGGGTATAATTGCCCGGTCTAACCACGGTTTTTGTAAGCTTGCTTCCTGCTCTAGAATTGCTTGCAAAGCTTGGAGATAGGCAATTTGAAACGCTAGCCATGTGCCTTCGTTACGTTTTAACGGTTTTTTCTGGCTGAGGCTACGCAACAGTTTTTCTGTCAACTGGGAAATGACACTGATTTCTTCCCAAACAATACTTAAGGGCAGTTCTAAAACCTCTACCAAGGTACAGATATCGAAAGGTATGAGGCTTTTGAGTTCCATATCCTGAACAATACGGTAGGCAATACCTGCCAATTGCCCCTCAGAAAAGCCTCTGATTTTATTGATTGCGATATGGCGTTCTGCCAACCAGTGTCGAATACTCAGGTTCATTTAATTACACAGTGAAGGCTGCATAAGGCAATTATGATCGATTTATCAGTTTGCGAAAACAGGTGACAATGGGGAAGACAAAGTTTTGGATCAAAGTTTTTTCTGATTGGTAAAAAACAGTGTCGATCTAACTGAGTGGATTATGAGCGATCGCCCTTTAAAATTATTGTTAATCGACCAAGACCCGATTTTTCGTCTGGGATTACAGGTAGCTTTAGAAGCGATTCCTAACCTAGAGGCGATCGCAGTTGTAGAAACTGATACCATTGCCTTGCAGATTCTAGCAGAAACTGCCAAAAAAGACCCTAACCAGCTAAATTTGTTAGTTTTGGAGTTCGGCAATGGTCGCTCCACCACCAGCCAACAGCTAGGCTTACAATTCTGTCGGCAACTCAGAGCCTTATATCCCAATTTACCAATTTTGCTCCTCAGTTCTATTCAAGAACAAGGACTGCTCTTAGCTGCGAAATCTGTTGGTGTAAATGGCTATTGCCCTAAAGGTACACCACTTCCTGAGTTAGTCGCCGTCATGCAAGAAGTTGCAGATGGTGGTTCTTACTGGTTCCAGGACAGAGAAGCAATAATAACTCCTAACTCCTCACTCCTAACTCCTAATTCCTCACTCCCTTTCTCTAAACTGCGAAATAATTTACGTTTGTCAGGAATCGCTAATATTGATGCTACCCTAGCCGCAGTAACAGCACAATTACAGGTTCCCGGACTACCAATACTAGATCGAGCAATTCTAGCTGGACAGCGGCGAGAACTGCTAGCGGCTCGTTGGCTGATAAATCGATTGTTGGTTTCATCACAAGAAAGGCAAGAGGAACAGATTCCGGTTGCTGAAGAGCCGCCTTTTACTCCTTCATTAAGTAGTACCATTCAACAAAGGCAAGCTGTATCACCTTTACTTAGTCCGGGAACCCTACAATCTGCCTTGTTTACATCTTGCGTTACTAAACTTCAATTTCCTTTACGAAATGTCACAGATATACCTTTAGAAATTGACATCTTTCGTGACGATAAAAAACGGGAATTACTTTATCTAATACTACAAAAAATAGCTGAACAGTTGGATGAACTGCGTACTTCTCAAATAGAGATAAATCAATTACATGAACTAAGGAATACCTTGATAAGAGATTTATGGCAAGCAGTAATTATAGATTTTTTCGGGAAGTTTTCTCGGATAAAAATAGTTAATCAAAATATAGAAATAGTTAATTTATTGCTGCAAAATCAAGAGGTTGTGCAAAGAGATATTCTTAATAAAATTCCGCTAGTTTGTGAGTTTTATTCTTATGTCTTATTTCAAACGGAATTGAACATTGATAATACCTCATATCCAGTAGTGAGCGCTGAAGCTAAATCCCAAGCATTGATGATTTTAGAAAACTTATTGATTCAGGTAGCGAATGGAGTAGTGCAACCACTGTTAAATTATTTAGCAGATGTAGAAGAGATTAAGCAAAATTTTTATGGACAGCAATTAATTTCTACAAGAGAAGTTGAACGTTTCAGAAATGATTTGTCATGGAAATATAGATTCAAAAATTATATAAACGAGCCAAAAGAAGTTTTTGAAAGTCGCTATGAACTATTTGTAATAGTGCCTCGTGGCATTGCCAATACTTCAGTTTATGCTCCTCGAAATCAGGAATTAGTAAAACTTTCTAATATTCCTTTAGTAGTCACATTGCTCCTAGAATTTAGTGATGCGATCGCACCGCGTTTAAAATCACTAGTAGCTATTTTCGGTAGCGGTATAGTTTTTATCCTTACCCAAATAGTTGGTCGGGGTTTAGGTTTAATCGGTCGTGGTATTCTTCAAGGTATTGGTAGCGTTTCGCCAGTAGAAAAGAACTTTAGACGAAATAGCGATCGACCTAAGTGAATCAGCAACGCAGAGGGACAGCTCTCTGTAGTTCTTTTTCCAATGACAAATGACAAATGACAAATAATTTTATCGGGCTAGCAATTTCTTATGTTTACGCTATCAGCCTGCTTGTGATTGGCGAAGGGCTACGTAGGCTATTTGGTGTAAAGCCAGATTTGACCCGCAAGGTAATCCATATTGGTGCCGGGATGTGGGTTTTCGGAGTCTTGCTACTGTTTAAGAATTGGGAAATTGGAATTATACCTTTTGCTACCTTTATCGGACTGAACTACTTGTTTTACCGCTACCGAATTATCGGCGCAATGGATACCCAAGATAGCTCACCCGGCACAGTTTATTTCGCTATCTCAGTGACACTGCTGTTCGGGCTATTGTGGCGACCAGATGGCCCAGTAGATAGCGCCCCAATTGCTGTAGCTGGCATAATGGCAATGACCTGGGGTGACGCACTAGCAGCATTAATCGGTAAACGTTTTGGGCAGCATAAATACCAAGTGGGAAGTTCTGTGCGTTCCTGGGAAGGTTCAGCAGCAATGTTTGTAGCAAGTACAGTAGTAATTTTCTTGGTGCTGTTACTGCTACCTGCTTCGTCGCTAAGTCCCCTAGCAACGCCTTTAAATTTAGGATGGGCATTGTTGACGGCGGTAGTAACTGCTACTTTCGCAACCTTAGCAGAGGCAGTCTCACCCCACGGCACAGATAACCTCAGCGTACCTCTAACAGCGGCGGGAGTAGCTTGGATTTTCATGCAGGGTTTTTAAGGCACTCCAATTACCTCGTATTTGTGCTGTTTGTTCTGGTATTTCCCATTGATTTTTTGGATGCAGTGTCATACACAGATACCACAAGTTACTCTACTTTTTGTATCTTCTGACCTGCTGCTCTAAACTGTATTAGGGGGTAAAACCCCCTATTCACCATCTGTATCCTTTAAGAAGTCGGGGTTCTTTTGCTCATTGGATATTAATTTTCCACTTGTTTGAGTTTTTGAAAAATTTCATCAAGTGGGGACTCAGATTCATCAGGACAAAATTCTAAAGCAAGTCTCACTTTTCCTTTTTTCCATCCCAAAGTACTAAACTGTAAAACTTCACAATTTAATCCTTGGGTATACAAATTTACTTCATCTGTTTCTTCTGCTCCAACATATTCTTTAATTGCTGTAATCAAATCACGGACTTTAAAGGTTTTAGCAATATTTAACTTATTAAATGTGTCTGGTTCTATAGACACAACTTCATCGTGATTTAGTCTCTCGAATCCATCTTCCATAAAAATCTCCATCAATAAATCTATATTTTCTAGAGATATAACAGTTCATCCGAAATAAAATAATGATTTTATAGATTTAGTGCTGCTCAAATAAAAATTCGGTAATAATTTCATCTCTGGTAAATTAGCCTATAATTCTCGCTTTACCCCTGCCCAACCCTCCCCTTGGTAAGGGGCTACGGTATATACAAAAGTCAAGTTACCCCCCTTAATCCCGCCGTTTATTGGGGGAAAAGAAATCTAGTTCCCTCCCCAATACATCTACGGTGTACACACAAGTCCTAAAAACCTAGCTTGATAAGACTTTCCTGTTTTTCCTCGTTCCCAGTCGGAGACTGGGAATGCATTCATTGAGTCAGAGACTCAATATCTGACTGGAGGCAGAGCCTCTAAATCAGGCATTCCCATGCTCTTCATGGGAACGAGATCAACGAGAAAACAATGGAAAATCAAGCTTTTTTCGACTTGTGTGTACACCGTAGCCCCAATACATACGGGGAGGGTTAGGGTGGGGTAAAACTGACGCAAAAAAGCAGCTGAGTAAACTATTTCAGACTTGTGTATACACCGTAGTTGGCAAGGGGAGAGTGCGCGGCAGCGCGGGTAGGGTAGTTTTATTTAAACGATTCTTAGAAAAACCAACCGTAAGAATGCAAACCTTTACCTAAAAGATTCACACCGAGATAGCAAACCCAAACCACAAGCAAGCCGGTGGCGGCTAAAATTGCGGGACGACGCCCTTGCCAACCGCGAGTAATTCTGGCGTGAAGGTAGGCAGCGAACACTAACCAGGTAATTAATGCCCAAGTTTCTTTCGGGTCCCAACTCCAGTAGGAACCCCAGGCTTCGTTAGCCCAAACGCCACCAGCAATAATGCCAATTGTCAGCAGGGGAAATCCTAGTCCGATGATGCGATAGCTGATGTTGTCGAGGGTTTCAGCAAGGCTAAGGCGCTGGGGTGAAAGAGGTTCAGCAGATGCTATGGCTTGAGATTCAGGAGTAGTTACTAAATTCAAAACAGCAGTGTTACCGTTACCGTTGCCGTTACTACTACTTTCAAAACGGGCAAAGCCGTTATTTTCGACAGCAGGGGTTGGTGGTTGAGAAATTAGTTCAGTGGCTTTGTGCAAGCGATAGCCGTTGCTGCGATAGCCACCATTACCTACAGAACTGCCTTGGAGTTGAATATTTTGACCGCGAGTGACTATTAAGAAAGCGATCGCTAATAACGAACCCACCATCAAAGCAGAATAACTCAGCATCATAACGCTGACGTGCATCATCAGCCAATTTGACTTCAAGGCAGGTACTAAGGGTTCTGACGCTTGCATTTGCGATGGTAGTGTCATAGTAGCAAAAGCTGCGATCGCCATTGCCACCGGGGCTGTCGCAACTCCTACTAAGCGGCTACGGCTACTATTTTCCGCAATCAGATGGACGGCGGTTATTCCCCAAGTTAAGAAAAACAGGGATTCATAGAGATTACTTAAGGGAAAGTAACCAGCTTCGATCCATCGTGCCCCTAGTAGAGTAGCTATACACAAATTTGCGATCGCCATCCCAGCTGTCCCCAAAGCGGCTAGATAAGGCAGATTTGGAAAAGCCGCTCCTCCCCAATACACCAGCATTGTTAGGAATAATATGGCAAAGGACGCATTGTCCAGCCAGTTTTGGAGTACAACCAAATTCATAAAGTCTTCTCTCCGTGGATAATTTAAAATATCTATTCTGACTGTTTTGATCCTATATGTTTAGAGAGGAATCGGGAATGAAGCATTGGGGATTGGGCATTAGGAGTGCTGAGTGCTGAGTTAGGAGTTAAGAGTTAAGAGTTTTGTTTACCCCCTTGTCCCCTTGTCCCCCTATCTCACTCATCTCCCCACTCCCTACTCCCTATCTAACAGAGTTACTCTTACCCCCTTCTGGGGTAGGTAATGTAGTCGCGTTAGTAACTTTTTTAAGTTCGATAAAAATATCGTAACGGTTACTACGATTATCGCTGACAGCAGATGTCATGCCAATTGAGCGCGTTGCATCTAGCAAAATTTGTTGATTGGGAATTAGAGTTGGTAAAGGGAAATTTTTCACAGTTCGTTCCACATCCAGGAAAAATTGACCATTCGTTGGATTGGGTTCTGTAGGAACTGTTTGTTGGAAGGGAAGAGTACCAGCTAGTGTGTAGTTAGGTTTAGGAACAATTTTATCGGTGATAGGAGCGCCCACTACTAAGAAAGCGACATCTCCATCTAACCAACCGCGGGTAGCAGTTAACGTACCATAAGGTGATACCCAGTTAACAACAGATTGACCTGCGACTTTTCCTGGTTGCACTTGAAACTGGTATTGATTTTTCATAACTTCATCCAGCTTACTGATGGATGCCTCAGCTGATTTGCGTAGGCTTTGCCCGCCGTAAGCATCGCTTGTCTGTACCATGAACAGCAAACCCGCACGAAAATCATTTGGTGAACCTTCTTTTGGAGTAGCAGGAATTACTGATAACGAAAACTCCCCTTTCATCCAACTAAGCAAATCCTTCTCTAAATCAAGATCGGTAAGGGATTTTATCCCACCTCGAATCTGTTCTGGTGCGATCGGTGACAAAGGATTTCCCTGAGATGTTAAAACATAGTCTCTCCACAATCTCTGTAAATTACCACCAGTAAGCATCATTAAGGTTTCTGCTGGTATGCGGCTTTGCATTTTCCCAGCTTTGTTTTCCACCACCAGCACACGTTGACTATTAGGGTTTAACCAAGAAACGCCCTTGAAGCGGATTCCTTCTGACTCTAAGGTTATTGTCCCGGCTAAACCTTGGTTATTTTGCAGTTGAGCTAAAACTTGAGCAGGTAAAGGGCGGTTTGGAGAAGCTGCGGCTATTTTCGCTGCTGTTGGCACATTTACATAAAACTGGGCAAAGGGTTGGGAATTGGCAATTTTCGGGAAATTCTCAGTAAAGCCTCCTGTTGTGGCTAGAGATGTTTTATTTTTATAAGCATCGATCGCTCGTTCTGTAGCTTTGGGACTATCAGTTATGACTAAAAAACGCCCATCTAGTAATGCAGTCGAGAAGTTTTGCCCTGCTTGTCCCTCACCTTCTTTGATGGCGATCCCTTGATAAGTACGGTCAATCCATTTGCCTTGTTTAAGGGTTTTGGGTTGTGCCAAAATGCTTTTGGCGATTTCTGAATTTTTTACTGGCAATACCATTACCATCGACTGCTGATCGCTAGCAGCACTTTCATTGGTGGTAACTGGTTTGGGTGCGGGTTTCTTCCCTATTGTTGGGGCAAGAATTGCGATCGTCACATCGTTGCCTACCCAAGGAGCGATATCTTTTTGGAAGTCGTAACCATTATTAGTCAGAAAGCGATCGCGTAACTGGACTAAATTTTTGTCCAGTTCTGTTTGAGTTTCTTTTGTCCCAAACTGCCGCAATTTCTGCCATTGCTGCGGATCTGTTGTTAAAGAAACCGCAAACAAGGCATCACCAGGAATAATATTTGCACCTACTAGCAAATCGCTAGAAGATAATTGTCTCTGAGCTAACAACCAGTAAGCTACGCTCCCCGCACCAATCAATAACCCAGCAGCCGAGAGCGTCAGCACCAGAGACGGTTTCTTATTTTTCTTCATCGGAACAGACACAAGAGGCGGTGCCATTGAAACCTATACCTCATATTTCCAAACTCATTACTTGCTGAATTGGTTAAGTCAACCAAAAAGTTTCTTGCGATCTAGGTAGTTAATTTCATAAATTTCTCCACCATAGACATTGATAATATTTCCGTAATCAACCTTCTCTACTGTTTCAAAGCGGTGTTTTAGTGGTTAGTTACCTTTTTTAACATGCTTTGTTAAATTTCGCAGGACACTTCCTTTAAAGGGCTGTCTTTTTCGGAAAGTCTCCGAAAGTTAACATCCTTGATTTCAAGCACTTTGAGGATATAACTAACTTGAAAAAGCTGCAAGTAATCTGTAACCCAGACTACCTTTTATTTATAGAGCCTCCATTTGTGGTGTTGACTTGATCTAAGCAAGATCAATTCAGTGTCCGGGATTTTACATAGATTACTCATCTTCAAAGTCATTAATGCAAAATTCCCATGCTCTGGGGCGCACTGTAAAAGATGAAAAACTTTTAAATAATACTATGCCTCAGCATTAACAGCACTCAACTGCATAGGCCCCAAATATTTAGTTAAATAAGGTGAAAAAACTTCATAAATTAATGTCAGTGGTTGTCCATGATGCCAAAACAAGTAGTGGCGGCCCCAAAAAGGCCCAGTTACACCAAAACCGGACTCTAGTGCCAATGAGTCACCGTAGTAAATTCCTCGAACATCCCGATACAATTCTGTGCGAAGACGAGCTAAACTTGCCCAAATTGGTAATGAACGGTTTTGTAAATACTCATCGACATGACTGGCTTCCCACCACGAAGTAGCATAGGCTAATCTTTGACCAGAAGCGGTACGCAGCCATACTTGTCGCCGTAATCGCGGTTCTGGGACAGCTTGGATTAACTCAGGAGCAGCATCCAAGTCCATGCCAATCAATGACATATCAATAACATCTACTTCTATAGCCTCACCTGTGAGCAATTCTAAGTGACGTGTTGGAGAGCCGTCACCCAAAAGCATTAGCTGCCATGCAGGTGCTAGCTGAGTGTGAGGTAAACTTTGTTGAATTATTTCCTCCCCTCCTTGCCAAATCGGAGTGAGGCGATGCCAAGCTGGTGGCAGTGTTAGGTTGTTTGTTGGCGGAAAAGAAATAGTCAATGCTTTTTACAAAACTTCACCTATTTCTATAAAAGCATAAAGGACTAGTACTTTGACAAGGCAACTTTACTTAATATCTAGTAAGCACTGAAGTGCTTCGGAAGCAAACTTAATATTTAAGGGTCAACAGTCTAAGGTTTTTTGACCTGTGACTATTGACCCTATGCTTAAACAAGCAAAAATGCGGGTGGGGAGACTCGAACTCCCAAGGCAAAGCCACACGCACCTCAAGCGTGCGCGTATACCAATTCCGCCACATCCGCATGGTTTGTCTAAGAATAGACTATAGCATAAGAAAATAATTATAGTAAGGTGATATCTAAATTCAGTTGCTCAAAAATATAAATTTTCTCAAGGCGGTATCAGACTGACAGAAATTTAGCAGCTGTACAAGGGATATTGAAAAGGGTAGAGCTACTGTGTGTGTTTGGCGGGGTGCAATGGGGTATGCGTCTGCTGTAGGCGATATCTAGGAAGGGCTACGCCTATGCAAAAGTCCAGCTTGGTAGTCTAGCCAAGACTTACAGCAGCAATGTTGTTAGTGTAGTAAGACCCGTAGAGGCAGCAAGCCTGCACATCTTGCGTTTGCTTAGAATCAGGGTGGTGAATATCCTGCAATAATTTGAAATAATGTGGAAGCATTGTTTCAAGTTGGATCAGAGAAAATGTCAATCTACTGGTAATGATATCGAAACTAAAAAATGAAGTTTGACAAAATATTAATTGCCAATCGGGGAGAAATCGCCCTTCGCATTCTCCGCGCCTGTGAAGAAATGGGAATTGCCACAGTTGCGGTTCACTCCACCGTTGACCGTAATGCTCTCCACGTCCAACTTGCTGATGAAGCAGTTTGCATTGGCGAACCTGCTAGCGGTAAAAGTTATTTGAATATTCCCAATATTATTGCTGCTGCACTGACGCGCAATGCTACTGCCATTCATCCAGGCTATGGTTTTTTGGCAGAAAATGCCCGGTTTGCGGAAATCTGTGCCGACCATCATATTGCTTTTATCGGCCCAACTCCAGAAGCTATGAGACGGATGGGCGATAAATCCACTGCCAAAGAAACCATGCAAAAAGCTGGAGTACCGACGGTACCAGGTACTGAGGGATTGGTAGAATCCGAGCAAGAAGGATTAGGATTCGCCAAGGATATCGGCTATCCAGTGATGATCAAAGCTACAGCAGGTGGCGGTGGACGGGGTATGCGCCTAGTTCGTTCTGAAGACGAATTTGTCAAACTTTTTCTCGCCGCCCAAGGCGAAGCAGGAGCAGCTTTTGGGAATTCTGGCGTTTACATAGAAAAATTTATTGAACGTCCCCGCCACATCGAATTTCAAATTTTGGCGGATAACTATGGTAATGCCATCCACTTAGGCGAACGGGATTGCTCAATTCAGCGCCGGAATCAAAAGCTGTTAGAAGAAGCTCCTAGTCCGGCTCTCGATCAAGACCTACGTGAAAAAATGGGACAAGCTGCTGTCAAAGCTGCCCAATTCATTAACTACAGTGGGGCGGGTACTATTGAGTTTCTCCTGGATAGATCCGGTAAATTCTACTTTATGGAAATGAACACCCGGATTCAAGTAGAACATCCTGTAACAGAGATGATTACTGGGATAGATTTAGTTGCTGAACAAATTCGCATTGCCCAAGGGGAAAGACTCAGGCTTACCCAAGAGCAAGTAGTATTACGAGGTCATGCGATCGAATGCCGAATCAACGCTGAAGATCCCGACCATGACTTTCGCCCTTCTCCTGGACGAATCAGTAGCTATCTGCCCCCCGGAGGCCCTGGTGTGCGGATTGATTCCCACGTTTACACAGATTACCAAATCCCGCCCTACTACGATTCCTTAATCGGCAAGTTAATTGTTTGGGCACCAGACCGACCCACTGCTATTAACCGGATGAAACGCGCGCTGCGGGAATGTGCCATTACTGGATTACCTACCACCATCGGGTTTCATCAAAAAATTATGGAAACTCCACAGTTTTTACAGGGTAATGTCTATACAAATTTTGTGCAGGAAATGAACGGCTAGTACCGCAAGTCAAAAGTCAAGGCTTCGGCTTCGTTCAGCCTTGACTCTGAGCGACTTGCCTTGAGTGCAGTCGAAAGGAGTCGAAGGGTCAAAAGTCAAAAGTCAAAAGTCACGCCTGCTTTAATTTTGGGCTTTCTGGCTGTAATGAAATGGTAGGTTTATTCTGCCGACTTGTACTAGGGGGTAGGGAGCGGGCAGTAAGGAGTGGGGAGTGGGAGAAGATGAGGGAGATGGAGGGGAACCAGTGCCCTATGCCCCATGCCCCATCTCTAATTCACACGAGATAGCATAGTCAGCAATCCTTGTTGACCTAGTAATATTTCTCGCAGCAGGCTGAAGATACCAACCCAAATAATAGGTGTAATGTCCACTCCGCCTATAGGTTGTACCAGTTTTCGCAATGGCACTAAAAATGGTTCGGTAGGCCAAGCTATTAAATTAAAGGGCAAACGATTCAGATTCACTTGCGGATACCAAGTGAGAATGATCCGAAATATAAATAAAAATGTCATCACCCCTAACACAGGGCCAAGAATCCAAGCAGTCAGGTCAACACCAGTCATCGGTTTAAGGTAATATCTATCGTAAAGAAAGAAAAACTTAGGCGAACGGCAAGCCGCGCTTCGCTAACGCTGCAAAATTTGAAGCTTTGTAAAGCACTCTTATCATCATTTTAACTAAATGCTGCCATTTCCTTCTGGAATACAAAAGCAAACTTCCTCACAGCAGTTACCAAGTTTGGCTGTTCAGAGTTAAAGGCTTCTCAAGAAAGTAATACACTATTAAAATTAGGATGAAGTGTGTAAAAAAAGGTTTAGAAGTATGACGCCTTCTTTAGCAAATTTTCTTTGGAGTCTGCTATGGGGTACTGCAATTGTTGTAATCCCCGCCACAGTTGGTCTAATTTTCATTAGCCAGAAAGATAAAATTCAGCGTTCATAATGCTTATGAGAGTTAATTCAACTCTCATAATCGATTGTATGTCAGCTATCTAGTTAATTGCACCAAAAGCAGCAGTTTTTGCCGCTGGTAGCAGTTATAGCTGACAGACATAGGTTTTTTAATTTTTCGGTGAACAGCTTCAGAGCTTCTTTGCCAGAAGCTTTGAAGCTTCAATATGTTGTGACTAATTACAGTAGTGATTTTAATTGTGAGTCGCTAACATAGATTTGATATTGGGAAAACAGCAATGATAAATTTTGGGCTGAACTCAGCCAGTTTTCTGGCTCAGGTAAATTTTGGGGCAAACTCAGCCAGTATTCTAGGAATTTTTCTGGCTGTGGCTGGGGCAGCACTGTATTTTCTCCGCACTGTGCGTCCAGAATTGTCACGGGATCAAGATATCTTTTTTGCAGCAGTCGGCTTGCTTTGCGGTTTTATTCTTGTCTTTCAAGGATGGCGGCTTGACCCGATTTTACAATTTGGTCAATTGCTTTTAGTAGGCACAACTGTGTTTTTTGCAGTTGAAAGTATTCGCTTGCGGAGTATAGCTACCCAGCAAGCAAAGCGCAATACTCCGATTGTGGACGAAGATCGACCGATTAGCGATCGCTATTCGTACAACGATCGCAGAAAGTATCAAGCTGAAATGGATGCAGATTTAGAGCCACTGCCTTATGAAGACGAGGAGGAACGCCCAGTGCGTGCCCGGATTCGGGGTAGCAGGGATGAGATTTCCACTCGTGATAACTACTACGAGGAGCAACCTCCCCGTCGTTCAGAACGCCGCAACAGCAGCAGTAGTGAAAGACAGGCTCCATCTGATAGAACGCGTCGGCGGAATTCTGGTCGTCCTGTGAATCGCCCTTCTGAAAGCTCTGAAGATGAAAATTGGGGTTCTTCATCTAGGCAAGTTGATGATTGGGAAAGTTCTGGTGGGGAAGTCAGAAAACCTTCTCGCCGTAGTAATAACGGGCCCCAGCGTCCCGAAAGTCGTGAAGATGATATTTCTTCCAGACCGAGAAGGCGTCGTCCACCCACTGACTCAACTCCTCGAAGACCGCGCGAAGATGATGATGCAATCCCAACTGATTATGTACCATACAGCCCAATGGAAAAACCAAATGAGGGGCTAGATAATTTGACCGATTTTGATGACGATGTTTAAAACAGTTGGTGTGTAAGTAGGTTTAAAGGCAACGGAAAACAGTTGAGGTGGAAAAATTTACGCCTACATTTTGGCTCCAAAGACCAATTCATTGGAGCCTGGTTTTTGGTTTAACAAGTTTGCTTGTATCTTGTGGTACTAACGATATTCCTATAGGGCCTACTTCTCTTAACAGTCGCTACACCGAGGAGCAACCTGCTTTGAGCGGAAATGGGCGCTTTTTAGCGTTTGTATCTAATCGGAATGGTAATCAGCAGCTACTAGTGTACGATTTGGAGAGGCAACTGTTTATTAGCACTCCGGGGATAAACCGACAGGAGACAATTGCCGAAAGTCCAAGTTTGAGCTACACCGGGCGTTATATTTCTTATCTTACTAGCGATCAAGGTAGACCAGTGGTGGCACTTTATGATCGCGCTACGCAACAGTCGCAAATTGTCACACCAATTTATCGCGGCTGGGTCAGAAAACCAAATATCAGCCCAGATGGACGTTATGTTGTTTTTGAAACCGCCACTCGTGGTCAGTGGGATATTGAAGTCCTAGACCGGGGGCCAAATATTGAGTTAGATATTCCCAATGGTGCAACCGTAGGTTCACCTCCATAGGAGTTAAAAATCATTCAATTTTAGATTTGGGATTTGAGATTGATGGAGAAATCTAAAATCTAAAATTGGCAGAGTTAGGAGTTATGAGACTATTAACTAATGACTTATGACTAATTTATATGAAACGTGTTTTTTTTATACCTGTATTTTTTTGCTTTTTATTGACTGGATGTTTTGGCTACCCTCGGATTTTGAATTATCCGTTTGATCCGGGGGGTCGAAGTCTCAATAGTTTAGCGTCGGAATTAAACCCCCAAATTTCTGGGAGATACATTGTTTTTATTACTGACCGACGCGGTAGCCAAGATGTTTATATGTTTGATACGGTAACTCGTGATTTGGTTGATTTGCCAGGTTTAAACTCCTTTGATGCGATCGCAAATCATCCTAGTGTTTCACAAGATGGTCGTTATATTGTGTTTGCTGCTAGCCGTCAGGGGCGATCGGCTATTTTTCTCTACGACCGAGAAACACGCCAATCACGGAATTTGACTAATAACCTGCAAGCGGAAGTTCGTAACCCTGCAATTAGCGCTGATGGTAGTAGGATTGCTTTTGAGTCTAGTAACAATGGTCAGTGGGATGTTTTAGTATATGACCGTTTTGGACGACCGTTGAATATACCTCAAGAACCGCGTTGAACTACAGTTAATAAGTTAGGAGTTAGGAGTGAGGAGTTAAAATTCCTAACTCCTAACTCCTCACTTTTAACTTTTGTTTTCTACTTGCTGTACAGATTCAATGAGCGATCGCACTTGTTCTGTCCCTTCTGAAGGTTCAAATGATAGGGGAAACTTACCCCGAACAATCATCCGCAAACCGAGGGGTGCAAGACCAAGTAATCCTCTTAAATCTCGAAAATAATTACCGACTACTTGTAAACCAAATTGACGTTCATCAATCCAACCGCCTTCTTTAACTAAATCCACCAATACTTTTCGGTGACGAATTGAGCGAGTATTGCTAGCTTGTTTCTGGGTGAGAATTTCTTGTTTAACTTTGGTGATTTGTTCTAATGGTGCAACTTCCATTGGACAAACTGAATCGCAGTATAAACAACGGGTGCAACCCCACACGCCTTTAGTACCTTCGTTATAGCTTGCTAAACGATTTTCGGTATCGCTATCGCGGGAGTCTGCTACCATTCGGTAAGCTTTGGCAAGGGCATGGGGACCTACAAAGTCTGGATTAACTTCACGAGCGTTGCATTCAGAGTAACAAGCGCCGCACATAATACAGTTACCAGTTTGATCAAGACGCGATCGCTCTTGTGGTGTTTGCAAAAACTCTCTTTCTGGTACTTGTCGTGCTGCCGTACTCACATAAGGAGCAACTGCCTCTAGATTGTTCCAGAAACTGTTCATATCCACAACCAAATCTTTAATCACGGGCATATTGCCAAGAGGTGCGATCGTGATTTCACCAATAGCATTTACTTTACTTGGGGATGATGGTATTTGTTGTAATCTGGCAAGTTCACTGCCAACATTTTCCTTACAAGCTAAAGCCGAACGCCCATTAATTCGCAT
>NZ_JAVRCI010000014.1:0-113801 GCF_034530835.1 Nostoc sp. DedQUE12b
TTTGTAGAGAGCCATTGTAATAGATTCCATAGAGAAAATTTCGCAGTAGTAGAGTAAGATACTTCTGTTGTAAATCTACGGAATTTTTCTGAAATCTATCGGCTATTTTAGTCGGCAGAGCAAAGGGTTGATAATTGGGATGGTAAATACAAAAATTTGACTCAATCTGGATATTCTGAGCAATATCAAATAGAGAATTTAGCGATTGATTGATAGAGGAATTTAGCATTAATCCATTCAGAAATCAAACTGTAATAAAATAGAAGAAGTCAAAATACAGAATTCAGAATTGTGTATTCTTCTTCAGATTGTTCTACTCTTTACTACTAACAACCACGTAGCCGAGTTTTTTCGTAATAAATCCGAAGTAACTGCTGCTCTTTCACAGGCTGAGGAAATTTATGAATCTTTGCCACAGGATTCAGGATTTCTGACTCTGATATTCCGAAAATGGTCAGTACAGCTTGCTCTGGCATTACAAGTAAACTTTTAGCTACTTGCAACATACACAGTTCAACATTGTTAAAGTGTTTCTGGCACGTAATTATCTCCTGAATTTGATGAATTAGTGCTAGTCCCGCAAACTGGATAACCCTCGAAATAAAGTCACTGCGGTATTCTAAAATCATCGGGAAAGCATTTATATAAGCTCTAATTAAGGCAATAATTGAAGGTTGTAAAATCTCTAGCGGTGTTAACGCTAAATGTAGAGATTCTTCTAACTCAATGGTAGGGTCTACTACCAGACTCTTGAGCCAAATTTCTAAATAGCTTGCCAGTAAAGTTCCTAAATCAAAGGCTGGGTCTCCCCAAGAACAAGCTTCCCAGTCAATTAGTCGTATAAGACAATTGTCTAGTTGCTCCCATCTGGAATGAACCAAAATGTTGTTCAATTTCAGGTCGTTATGAGTTAAGCAGCAAGGATTCCAGCTATATGCCAAATCTGCGATCGCAGATTCCAAACTCTCGTATTCTTGATAAAGAACATAGAATTTTAGTGCATCCGTGGGAACAGTCCCAAGAATCTCCGGCCCAATTGACCCTACCCCTTGAGCTGGATTGTAAAACCCGTAGCGAAACTCTCCTTGGGGAGCAGTTGCCATAAAATCCCGATATTCTCGGCGGTTGTAGGTGGCGCGATGCAGTCCCGCCAAAGTTGTGCCGATGGCAGAGGCAATTTCTTGTGGAAAAATCTCATTATTGTGGTACAATGTCGCAAGCTCTAGATATTCATTCAAGTAGCTACGGACAAGAATCGAATTTTCTTCGTCAAAATGCACTACTAATGGCGCGATTGCTGAAGTATTACCTAAAACTGGAAACTGTTGTAGCAACTGGTGAAACAGCCACTCCTGAAACAATTCATGAGGCGCGCCGTCATTGTTGTTAACGTTACGTTTTTGTTTAATGAGCAGTTGGCGATTATCTGCTAAAGTCACTAGTAAATTGAAATTGTTCTGACTACTTCCTGGCAACTCAGATTTGTCTGATGGGCCATCTTCTGAGCTACACAGACCCGCCTCTTGCAGATACTGGATAACATTATGAGAAGACAGTGATAATACCATGTATTATTTCCTACTTCATTAAATTACTTAAACTTATCGTGTCAAATTTGCTTGGTCTTAAGAGTTTTTAGTAGATAGGAACTAATGCAAGAAGAGAAATGTGAATAACAATAAAGATTTCTACAATCTACTAATATCTCATATTTGGGAGTAAAACCTGCCAAAATGGCACCAAGTCTTTTGCAATTCCTTTAAAATTTGCTCCAAGATGCCGTGACATCTTTACACTTTATCAGCATAGTTACTTAGATACATCTAGAGTAAGTTTTGTGGTAAAGCCTTTTTTGTGGCCAAGAAGCATCCCCAGCAAAAAACTGATTGGTAGCAGATGTTGTTTGATGTTCAGTAGTCATCCTCAAAGCAGCGAAGAATTTGAATAATCCTTCGCGATACGAAGCATGACATTCAACACTATTACTTTTATTTATCATCACCAAGCCAAAAAAACCGGAGTTTTTTAGCAATTAGTAATTATTTTTTGATTTAATTTTCAGAATTGGTGTCTGGAAAGCTTGTTATCACGTTATTTTCGTCACCTACAAATTGTAGATGACTATGGGCGATCGCAAACAAAGCCTATATGAGCGCATCTTATGTAAGTGTACTTTTGTCAAGCTTGAAACACGGCATTTTTCAAGTATGATTTGTGATTACCAGTTGGCGGATAACTGTTAAAACTTTAGCCTGAGAATGCACAAGCCTACTTTGGATGGGGTATTGTCTATCAGAAGAAAGGAAAGAATAACGCCGCACTATCAGAATATAATCAGACGCTAACAAAAGATGAAAAACTCTTGTCAGCCATCTTTAACCTTGGCTACATCAAGTACGAAATGGAAGATGTGGAAAGGCAATTCAACAGTAGTCTCGTAGAAGCGTAACAGCGATAAAATTTTTGCTTTTCTCTCTCTACTCTCTGTGCCTCTGTGGTTGAAAAGTAATTTATTTAACTAAAAATGCACAGAAAACACAGTCCCAAGAGCAATTATTTGCCAACAATTTTGCTCACCTTGATAAAGGTACTGTGCGCCCCTACCCGTTTACCTTATTTAGACAGAAATCGCCATAACTCATTGAGAATGCTAGAAGTTATTAGGCAAGGTAACAACCTACAGTAATATAAATGTACTAATATAATTCAAAGCAGGGAAAGTCATGCCATACCAAAAAAAACAGGAGGGTGGTTATTGCTGAGAGACTAATGCTACCTTAAAGCCACAAATTGATTCACCATCACCGCCAATGCCAGCATACCCAAAATTGTCATTAATCCCGCAGGCATAAACTTGCGTGTTTTTGCCAGTCGAAATGCAAAGAAAACTACTAAAACAGTAGTAACTAACACTGCTAAAATCGCACCCCAAGTTTGTCCTTGGAGTTGAAAGTAAGCGGCAAGTATTAGTAATAAACCGCTAATGCTACCACTTAGGAGTGAAACTCTACTTGTAGCTTGAATGTAGCCAATAACGCCACCCACTATCGCTAATATGCCGTAGGCAAAAGCAGCAACTATACTTAAATTCATTGTTAAAACCTATGTAGACTTTGACTTTACTGCCAGGGTCAGCAGACAATTTACCATAGCTATTTAGCTATACCACACAGTTGATTAATGGATAATAAAGCGATGCCAATGGCAATTACTTCCTCATATACAAGGGTTCAATATCTCCAGCGCCAAGCAGCCTCACTTTTACTGTACCAATCTGTTCTGCAAGGTGAAGTGGGGATAGCATTTCTGGAACTGTTGCAAGCTATACGTTACACTGAAGCCGATGCACGGGGTTGTCTCCAAGCCTACGGTAGTTACTTTCACGCTTTGGCTGCTAGAAATCAAAACTGGGAAGACTATTTAATTACTCAAATTCTCTTTTCTGACAATCCTTTTACAAGGTTGGCGGGAGTGCGAGAATTTGAAGATTTGCCTCCAGCTTTAGTAACAGCAGTTCAGCATGATTTACAAGTATTGCAAAGTCTCTATGAGTGTAGCAGCGCGTCTTTGAGCGAATGGGTACAAGGCGTAGCTCACATGCCGATTTCACCAGTAGTGTGGTATAAAGAGCAAGAATTAGTAGGAGTAGAGACAAAATTTACTACATATCTACAAGAGTTAGATAATTGGGGTGATGCTGTAGAAGAGTTAGCAGCTTATTATCGGCAATGTGGCTCTGGTTTATTTGCAGAATATCGCGCTTTACGATGGCAATCTGGTCAGTTTATCGGTATTAGGTATTCTGACCCAGTTAAACTGAGTGCGCTTGTCGGTTACGAATCTCAAAAAGATGCTTTGCTGAAAAATACAGAGTTTTTATTATCAGGAGAGATGGCACTACATGTATTACTTTACGGTAGTCGCGGTTCTGGCAAATCTTCTTTAGTGAAATCTTTGTTGAATGAATATAGCAATCGCAGCCTCCGCTTATTGGAAGTAGCAAAATCTGATTTAAAAGACTTACCAGAAATCGTGGAACATTTACGGGGTGTGTCACAAAAATTTATTATCTTTGTCGATGACCTTTCATTTGAAGAAGATGATGATGCCTTTAAAGCTCTCAAGGTAGTTTTAGAAGGTAATTTAACTGCGCGACCTCAAAATGTAGTAGTGTACGCTACTTCTAATCGCCGCCACCTGATTCGAGAGTTTTTTGTGGATAGACCTGCACCAAAGGATAACGAGGAAATCCATGCCTGGGATACGATGCAGGAGAAGCTTTCATTTAGCGATCGCTTTGGTTTAACCTTAACTTTTGAACCAGCCAATCAGAAAACTTATTTAAAAATTGTACAACATCTAGTGGCACAAGCTGAAATTAATATTACCCAAGAAGATTTGGAATTTCAGGCATTACAATGGGCCACTCGTCACAATGGTCGTTCTGGACGTACAGCACGACAGTTTGTTGATTTTTTAAAAGCAGATTTAACACTTTTCAATACAAATAATAATATATCCAACACGTAATATTAAATTTTATTGGTGATTGTACTTTTTTGTGATTTACACAACAATGCTATGCACCAGTCAGTCAAATTAAATGTTTGAGAACGACTATGATACTAAAGCTGACAAATATGCCTTGTTTCCCTAAACAAAACAATGGATTAGCAACTACTTACATTAAGCATTTTATATGTATATAATTTTTAATTAAAAATTACTATGAGAGCTACTTATTCAGATAATTTAATTACGCTAAAAACCAGCAATATGCAATCAGTAACGATCAGCAATCGATTTATACTAGTGATAGTTGCCTTTAGTGTGAGTTTTGGTCTTAGCCTTGTCCCAAGCTGGGATTTTAATAAAGCCTTTCTCACAGGTGTAATTACTGCCGTTACTATCCATACAACAGCATTATTCATAGACAAGCGACGCAGAAATTATGAAATGTTTGTTATAGGTTCTCTGCGCAAGCGAATTAAAGATATGGAGGGATTAAAGGCTCGCGTTGTCAGAGAAATAAATCAAATTCAAGAACATCATAATTTATTATATGCTGAATCACAACAGTTGCAAAATCAAGTCATAGAAAGCCGTAGCAAAAGAGATAGCCTACATCGAGAATTAAGAACCTTTGCAGGACAAAAGAAGCAATTAGAAACAGAAGTTAGTAGTCTGCAAACTGAAATTAACAATTTGCAGAAAAATCAAACTGAATTGAACAATGCATTTTCTATCCTCACAGCAGAGAAGCGCCGTCTAGAGTCAAATTGTAATGTATCTCGTGCTGAAATCACCCAATTACAAAGCCAAATTTATGAGCTACAACACGAGAAACAAGAAGTTGAAAGTAATTTAACTCTTTTAGGCAGACTCAAACCCCAATTAGAAGAAAAATTATATGAACTGCGAATTACAATTCAAGAGCTAGAAGTTGAGACAAACCAAAATAATCAATTGTTGGTAGCAACGAAAACCGAAAGAGAAAATATCCAAGCTATTCTTAATTCTTCACAAACTCAACTAGCAGAATACAAAGCCGAGTTACAGCAACTACAAGGGCAAGTTTCATTATTGCAAGAAGAACGAGACTCATTACAAAATCAAGTATGGGAATTATTACAACAAGTAGAAACCTTGAATCCAGAGCCTTTGTCGGAGAATTCCCAAGAAGATGATATTGAATTGTTTCCATTTTCGGAAATAATTGAATCTTCAAATGTAATTGTCAATTCGGAAGTTGAGACATCGGAAAATATCCCCGAAGAATGGACTAATTTTCTCGGAAATCTTCCAGGACATGAATTACAAGTATTAAAAGCTATAGTTGAACAAGATAATCCCAATAGTGCTATTAAAAAAATTGCCGAAGCAAATATTACTATGCCAAATTTATTAATTGATTCTATAAATGAACGGGCAAATGATACTATTGGTGAATTAATAATTAATTCTGATTCGGAAAGTCCAAAAGTTTATCAAGAGTATATAACAGATGTCAAAAAAATGATAGCGATGTATGAAGACCTCATGGCTAGACATACTTCGTCAAATTAAATTGTTATTGCCGTCGTAAGATTTAGTAGTAAGGTGATGTACCTTACCTACTTACTGCGTGCTTCTACGTTTAGAATAAAGTGAAGTGTAATATATGGCAAAGCTCAAAATCTCGAAAAAAATTTCCACTGCTTTAATCAATTCTCTTGGTACAGGGGTCGTACCAAGAGTGGGAGTTGAATATATCGCGGTAGGTCGAGAAAAAGAACTCAAAAGCCTATTACAAAATCTTGACGATATTGCAGAAGGTGTCGCAGCATTTCGCTTCATAATTGGTAACTACGGTTCTGGAAAAAGTTTTTTATTGCAACTAATTCGTAACCGCGCTATGGAGCAAGGTTTTGTAGTAGCTGATGCTGATTTAGCCCCTGAACGCCGATTAGCTGGAAGCAACAATGAAGGTGTAGCCACTTATCGAGAATTAATGAGCCACCTAGCTACAAAAACTCGTCCTGATGGTGGTGCTTTAGTCTCGATTTTAGAAGGATGGATTAATAAAATTCAGCAAGAAGTGGTTAAAGAAACTGAAATGCGTCCCAATGACGATGGTTTTGATGACCAAGTTGAATCAAAAATTAGGGAAGTAGTTCAGTATATTGAAGATTTAGTTCACGGTTTCGATTTTGGTAGCGTGATTATCGCTTATTGGCGTGGCTACCGATTGGATGATGATAATTTAAAAAATGCAGCGATGCGCTGGTTGCGCGGAGAATTTACTACTAAGGTTGAGGCGAAAGCTGCTTTAGGAGTGCGGGTAATTATTGATGATGATAGTTGGTATGACTATATAAAACTCTTTGCTAAATTTGTTGCTGAAATTGGCTATAAAGGACTGTTAATTTTAGTTGATGAAGCTGTACATTTATATCAAATATCTACCACCGTTACACGAGAAAAAAATTATAATCGACTCCTCGCAATGTTTAACGACACCATGCAATGTAAAGCAGAACATCTTGGCATTGTTGTTGGTGGAACAACTAAATTTTTAGAAGATCCTAAACGAGGACTTTTTGCAGACCAAGCTTGGCAAAGACGCACAAAAGAAAGCCGTTTTGTTGCACAAGTTAATGTTCAGGAACATTTAGGGTCAGTAATTCGACTAAATCCGTTGAGTGAAGCAGAAATTTTAACGCTTTTGCAACGTTTAGCTGAGATTCATGCACTCAATTTTGGTTATGAACAGACTTTGACAAATCGTGAGTTGAAGGAGTTTGTGCAAGAAATTATTAATCGCTTGGGTGCAGAAGCCTTACTCACACCAGGGGAAATTGTGCGAGATTTTATGAGTGTGTTGAATATTCTTCACCAAAATTCAGGAATTGCGTTTAGTGAATTAATTCATGGCTCTAAATTTAAACCTACTGCTATGGGTAAGGATGCAGATGTGGATGAGGATGGCGCAGCCGAATTTAGTTTGTAATTAATAATGAAGACACTGAGCCAGAAGAACAAGCAGATTGAAAAATTTATCTGTTTTCAGGATTAGTTAAAATAACTTTTGGTTGATTAGCATTAAATAGAGAAGCAGACAACAGAATAATCGGTTTGTTTGTTTGGTTTTCTCCATAATGAACCATTCCGGCAGATTCAACTAAAGAATCTCCCACTGTCATCTGTATAGTTTTTCCTTTTTGAAGAATCAACTCTGTGCCGTTAGCTTTGGTAACTTTAGCTTCTCTTTCCACAACAGTAAAAGTTAAAGTTCCCGCTTCTACATGTACAACCTGCATTCCCGGATGAGTATGAGTAGGGAGTTTTGCTCTTGGTGCAATGGTATAGCGTACAAGCTCAAGAATCTGCTTTTGATCTTGAGCAGGATAACCACTCGTTAAAACTTCACGGGTAACAGATTGAGTGTAAGTATTGGGTGAGGAAATTTCTTGGCTTTTAACAACTACACTGCCAAAAGCTAGGATAGCTAAGGGGAGAATCAAAGACAGTTTTCTCATATTAAAAGTTTTTTGTTTAGGCAATACCTTTAATTAAATCATTTAAAGCATAAGGTATCAGTATTTAAACGTGTTTCAGAGAATAGAATACTCTTTTACGCGTAGGCGTAGCCCGCCGTAGGCATCGCACCAACAAAATCATTCACTAGCACTGTCTGGAAACAAGCGACTCAAGTCTAATAAAGTATTTTCAAATCCAGGAATCGCCACTGACTGGTTAGATAGAGAAATCTGCTTGCTGAGATAGCTAAACTTATTTTGAGCATTTTGATACGGTTGGCTATGACGCTCAAGTTGACGAGCCGATAAATTCACAATCCAGTAATGAGAAATTCCGGCTTCTGCATACAATGACAACTTGATTGTTTGGTCGTAATCTATGGTTTTATCCGAAATTTCAATTACTAACAAAATATCTTCGGGATAGGGATGATGAGTAAGATAATCTTCATCTCTTCCTCTTGCAATGACAACATCCGGCTCAGGTTCACTTTGATTAGGAAGGGTAATAGGATCTTGTCCACGGATGACTGCTCCATCGCCTAAAAGCCGATCCAATTGACGGCATAGGATAGAACTACAAACTGTATGAGGCGTTCCCTTTGCTGTCATTTGAATCAGTTCCCCTCGAATCAATTCAATACGATCGCTCTCTGTCAGAAATCCGAGTTCAATCAATTGATGGTATTCTGCGATCGTAAATCGCTTAGGTGTCACAACATTCATGAGACATCTTTCCAATAGTACTTGTACACTAGCAGAGATTAAACTGACTGCGTTGTTTACTGCCGCAGGTATCACAATGCCTCAAACTGCTGCCAACAAAGGTACAATGCACGCGGTACGTGAAAACATCCTTTCCATTTGCCGCCTTTGAGGTTCAACAATACTTCTCCACGGCGATTGAGATAGCCAAACCACTCACCGTATTCTGAATCAGCAAAGTGTGACCAGGCGTAATCGTGCATCTTTTGATACCATTTCCAACACGCCTCACGCCCACTCAGGCGATAACCCATTGCTAATGCAACCAAAGATTCTAGGTGAACCCACCACAGCTTTTGATCCCATTCCAATTGTTGTGGGGGATGACCATCTGCATCCATAAAGTAATACAATCCGCCGTACTCGCTATCCCAAGCAAAATTCAGGATGTTTAACACCACATCAACGGCTTGGTTGATAGTTTTGGTGTCGTTTTGGCGACGGGCGATGTCCATGATAAACCACATCGCTTCGATACCGTGACCTGGATTAATCAGTCGTCCTTCAAAAGAATCTATGTGAGAACCGTTAGGGGCAACGTTTTCGTACATTAGTCCCCGTTCTTGGTCGAGAAAATCGGTCATCACTTCGCGGACTGTCTCAGCTAAGACATTCTCTAGTGTTTCTTTTGGCAACAACCATTCCATTTCTAGAGTCAGGTTAGCTAAAATCATCGGTACAGCCAATGATTTCATCGGGCGTGTGCCGGGATAGGTTTTATTATATTTGCCCTTTGGATTGTCCTTGCGGCGTAATACGTTGTTGTAAGCCTGTATCGCTACATCCTTTGCCCATTCTTCACCGCCAGCGAGTGCATATTTACTAAATGCCATCGCCGCAAAGCAATCAGAAAAGATGTTGTAAGGGTGAACCAATGGTTTCCCTTCACGGGTGAGGGCAAAGTACCAGTTACCATCGCTATCTCTGCCATGTTGGGCGAGAAAATTAGCGCCGTTGCTGGCAATTTTTAGCCAATTTTCGCGCTTTTCTAACTGGTTGTAAAGCATGGAAAAAGTCCATACTTGGCGGTTTTGCAGCCAGATGAATTTGTCTGTATCATAAATTTTGCCTTCGCGATCAAGGCAGGTGAAATAGCCGCCTTGCTGCCAATCAAGAGAATATTTTTCCCAAAAGGGGAGTACGTCCTTAAGGAGAGCGTTTTTGTAAAGTTCAGCGTAGGCGTAGCCCGTCGGAGGCATCGCTTGAAAGTCCTTCTCCATAAATTTGCTCCCCTTTTATACCAAAACCAACAGCTTAACAGTTATCATATTTTGACTCGAACATGGAGCGATTGAGTCAGGCTTTTACAAGATTTAGTCAGCAGCAGGTATACTTCTATCTTGGATCTTGCACCATTCTCAATAACTGTAGGGTAGTTTTTTAGATATGAGGTTGTTATGAGTCAGATTGAACGAGTTGCGATCGTTGGAGGAAACCACGGTAATGAGTTAACAGGAGTACATTTAGTCAAGAAGTTTCAGCAATATCCTAATTTAATTAATAGGGCAAGTTTTGAAACTCTGGCATTACTTGGCAATCTCAAAGCTATTGAAGAAGGCAAACGATACATTGAAAAAGATTTAAATCGTTGTTTCACTAATCAAGGTTTACAAAATCCCCAACTCTCAAGTTATGAAGATATGCGGGCAAAAGCAATTCAACAGATATTGCAACCGCAAAATCAGCCTTTTGTAGATGTAATTGTTGATTTGCACAGCACAACTGCCAATATGGGGTTAACTCTGATTTTTTGTGATATGCATCCTTTCTTGCTGCGGTTAGGCGCTTATTTAAGTTCTATCAATCCTTTGGTGAAAGTCTTTATTAATCAAGAATCCAAAGAACATGGTTTTCTCCGTTCTTTGTGCGAATTGGGTTTTGTTATAGAAGTTGGTGCCGTAGCTCAAAATGTTTTAAACGGCGAATTATTTCAAGAAACAGAACAGCTTATTTATGCAGTTTTAGATTATTTTGAAAGGTGCAACCAGGGGAATATTCCGCAGACAACCAACCACCTTACACTTTATAAATACATTGGAACTGTCGATTATCCTAGAAGCGATGCCTACGGCAAGCGGTTCCTGAGCGCAGCATCTCGTAGAGAAGGGCTGCCCCTACGCGGGGAAATTCAAGCCATGATTCACCCCCAGCTTCAGTTTAGAGATTATCAACCTTTGCATCCAGGCGATCCAATGTTTCTGACTTTTGAAGGAAAAGATATTTTATATGAAGGAGCGTCTACTGTTTATCCTATTTTTATTAATGAAGCAGCTTACTACGAGAAAGGAATTGCGATGTATTTAAGTCAAAAGCAGGAAGAAATAGTTTAAGTTGTTCATTGCCTTTGTCTCACTTTTATCTCTATTTTTATTCTCTAACACCTCTAAACCACAAATCCCAGAACTACAGACAAATATTTTTGGCAATTAATATCAATTTTCTGTCTGCAATAACCAAAAGCCGCTATAAGTCATACCAGAATCATCGGGTTGAACTAACAAAAAATGTAATCCTCGGCAATGCTTTTTGCGTTCTTCAAATGCTTGGGCTGCTGTTGTAATTTCTGGATCTTCAAATGTGGCAACAATCCATCTATCCACCAAGCTAGCTTCTAATATTAAGCCATCCGGTGCGCCAGAAATGTAGTTCAAGCTGACGGCACGGGCTTGCTGCAACCACCGTGCTAGGCGCATTGATTGCCGTCCTCCATAAATTACTACACCAGGAACGGGGACTGTTGATGCCAAACCTAAATTGATCGGTTTGAAATGTTCTGGGATGTGCAAAACGGGAATGGGGCGATCGCTAAATCTCGTTTCTACATCACCAGCAGCTAGAGTCGCAAAACGCCATTGTTCTCCCCAAAGGTTTTCTGGTAATGGTGCTGGGGGTGGTTTATCCAGCGTTGAGGGATATTGCTTTTCTTGTAACCACTGCTTTAACGCCAAGGTGTGGCGGGTAGGTTCGACATTTATACTTAAGTTGCGTCCAGCCGCCTCAATTAAGCTTAGAGACTGAGGACGAAATACCTGAATTACATCTGGCAATTTTTCACCAGCAGCTAGCTCAAGTTGAGTCGCAACCCAATTAGAATTTGCTGCTGACTGGAGACAGCTAGCTTCATACTCAAAGCTGCGAGTTGCGTCACAAATCAACAAGTCCCATAAAATTTGTCCAGACGCATCTTGTGAGGGACGACGATAAAAATCAACCTGCCAAATTTTCATATTATGTGGGGAATGGGCATTGGGCATTGGGCATGGGGCATGGGGCATGGAGGTATGGGAGAGATGGATGAGAGTTAAAACTAAAAGTTTTAGGTTCAGAGGCTCAACTTCCGAGTTAAAAGGCTCAACGTTCATGCTCAAAAGCTCAACTTCCGAGTTCAGAGGTTCAACTTCCGAGTTAAAAGGCTCAACGTTCATGCTCAAAAGCTCAACTTCCGAGTTAAAAGGCTCAACTTCCGAGTTCATTTCCCCATACCCAACACCAATTTATAAAGCCTGAATCCATTCTTTGACTGAATATTCAGTCCAGATGCCATTTTTCCAGTAAGGATCGTTTTCAATTAACTGGCGCACAGTGGCTTCGTCTTCGGCTTCGTAAATCCCAAAAACTTTTGTAACATCCTTGGTGGGGCCGATAGTAATCAGCACACCGGATTCTTTCTGTTTTGCTAATCCGTCTAAATGAGCTTGACGATAGGGGGCGCGTTTTTCGATAACGTCTTCGCAGTAAGTTCCCCAGAGTACATATTTAGGCATGGTTAAGACTATTTTGAATTTTGGATACTTCGACTTCGCTCAGTACAAGTTTTAGATTTTGGATTTTAGATTTTGCAGCCAGTGCATCGGGGAGTAAGAAATGATTAATTTCTCACTCCTAGCAAATGACAAATGACAAACGACAAATGACTAACTTCTCAAGTTAACACCGAATTTTTCCACCAAAGCTTCGCGGACTTTATTATGTACTGGTTCGACTTCAGCCTCAGTCAGAGTACGATCGCTAGCCCGATAAATTAAGCGGAATGCTAAACTCCGCTGTCCTTCGGGGACGTTTTCACCCCGATATTCATCAAATAATTCCACCGATTCGAGCAAATCTTTACCAGCTTTGGTAATTACTTTTTCAATTTCGACAACTGAGATTTTCACGGGTGCGAAAAAGGCAATGTCGCGATCGCTAGCTGGATATGTAGAATAAGGCTGGAATGTGGGGACGAGAACTTCATCTTCTCCCAGAGAATCTAAAAGCACATCTAGATCCAACTGGAAAACATAAACGGAATCTGGTAAACCTTTTTCTCGTCGCAATTGGGGATGGAGTTGCCCAAAAATCCCTAGTCTGTTACCCCGAATCCACAGGGAAGCGGTACGTCCTGGATGTAAGCGATCGTCACGGCGATCGGGTTGAAATTCGATTTGCAAGCTCAGTTGCCGAAATACACTTTCTAAAATGCCTTTGGCTTCAAACCAGGTGATGGGTTCTTCGCGTCCACTTTTTGACCATTTGCCAAGGCTGCGATCGCCTCCGATAATTCCCGCCAAGGCTTCTGTTTCTTGCAAACCGTCTTCTTCTTGCCAGAAAATTTGCCCGATTTCAAAACCGTTAAGGGCACCATTACCCTGCTCTAAATTGTATTGAAAGGCATCAATTAACCCAGATATCAAATCGGTTCGCAGCGCTGAATATTCAACAAATAAGGGGTTTGACAGGACTATATTTCTGTCTTCTCCTGGTTTGACTAAAGAATAGTGGATTAATTCTGTCAATCCTTCAGCTCGGAGGAAAGCTCGTAATTTGCGAATCAGTTCCTCGTCTAAAGGCAGATAACCAGCTTCCGCTTTTTCTGGTAAAGTATCGCAGAATTTGTTGTAACCATAGAGACGGGCGATTTCTTCAATTAAATCAATTTCTCGCTCTAAGTCGCGGTAACGATAGGGTGGGACAGAAACAGACCATGTAGGTTGATGGCTGCTATCTTCTCCTGAAGAAGTTAACTGACACCCCAATGCAGTCAGGATGCGCTCAACATCTTGTCCTTGGAGTTCGCCTGTGTCCTCTTCTAAATCGATGGGCCCTAATATCTGATTAACTCGTTCTAAACGCAGGGCGATAGAACGACTCCAAGTAGACGGATCGGGGCGGGTGTCGGCAATTTCTTGCTGGACAATAATTCCACTGGCTAATTCGCTAATTAAGGATAAAGCGCGGCGATTAGCTATTTCCAATTCAGCTCGGTTAACTCCCCGTTCGTATCTGCCAGAAGCCTCACTTCTTAAGCCCACACTCCGAGAAGAACGGCGAATTGCCACGGAATCGAATAAAGCTGCTTCTAAAACTAGACTTTGAGTACCTGCATGGACTTCTGTTTCTTCTCCACCCATGACTCCCGCTAGTGCAACGGGCCTTTCGTTAGCCGTGATTAACAAATTTTGGGATGCTAGGGTGCGAGTTTGCCCATCTAGGGTTTTGAGCGATTCTCCATTATTGACGAAGCGAACGCCGATGGTTAAATTTTCGCTACTTGCAACAGATTTTAGGCGATCGCCATCAAAGGCGTGCAGTGGTTGTCCCCATTCCAACAAAACGTAGTTAGTAATATCCACAACATTACTGATGGGACGTACCCCAGCCGCCCGCAAACGCTGTTGCAACCATTCGGGAGATGGAGCAATTTTCACCTGTTCAATTACCGTACCGATGTATGCAGGACAAGCTTGGGTATCGGCAATTTTTAAAGCTAAATTTCCGGCATTTTTGGGAATAGATACTTCAGCAGGTTCAGGAATGCTCAACTTTCCACCCGTTAAAGCGGCTACTTCTCTGGCTACACCTACCATACTTAAAGCATCAGCGCGATTGGCAGTTGCGGTGAGGTCTAAAATTACATCATCTAAACCCAACAACGGCCGCACATCACCACCCAATGGTAAATTTTCCTGGGTAAAAATATGAATTCCGTCTACATCGGTGGGCAAACCGAGTTCCTTTAAAGAACAAATCATGCCCTGAGATGGGACACCACGTAGTTTTGCAGGTTTGATTTTTAAATCAATTTTGGGTAAGTAAGTACCCGTAGTTGCTACAGGCACATAGATATCTGCCTTCACATTGGCAGCGCCACAGACAATATTTAAAGTTTCACCTGTACCGATATCCACTTGGCAAACACTCAATTTATCGGCGTTGGGATGGGGTTGACGCTCAAGCACTTTGCCGATCACCACGCCATTTGCCCAAGTGCGGCGGTCTTCAATCTCTTCAACCTCAAACCCCGCCATTGTCAGGGTTTCGGCTAATTCTTCTGGACTAAGTTTTATCTCTACTAGTTCGCGCAGCCAATTTAGAGAAATACGCATGGAGTGTGCTTGTTTTAGGAATCGTCTTTTGCTCTTATTTTAGGGTGCCTGCTAGCGATCGATGGCTACTCGCCCTGCAAGGCGTACCCTTTCACTTGAACAATCCTACTACGTTAGACTGGCAATGTAAAAATTAAGTAAATACTGAGAATGTATCTACGCAGGGAAGTATGACATTATTTTTATTTGGTTGATTTTGACTTAAACTACATACGCCCGGATTTTTCACAAGTGAGAAATCCGGGTGTTTTGTTTCAGACAAAAGCGTGTCAAAAGTTGGCCATCTAATTTTTACTAACAACAATTTTAACAATGTAGTCTTTGAGTGCGATCGCCTTTTTGCTATTTGGGTACGGGGAAACCCCTATCAATGTCACCGAATATTTATCTAAAAATTGAATTGGTAAAGCATCACGACCTGGCACAAGGGTTAGCGTTAACGTTGAAACTTGCTTACCATTTTTTATGATGTCTAATCCAATAATAACTTGCCCTTGCCAAATACAAGTTACATCAGAAGGGCACCGAGAATCCTGGATAACTTTTGAAAATTTGATTTCAATATTTTCAGTGGGGAGGTAGGCTGTCCTTCCATATCTAAGATAAAATGGAGTATTTAAAGTAGTTCCAACTCTAGCCATCAATTGCTGATGATTACCTTGAGCAATTGATTTAACTTCTATGCTTGAAGGCTTGATATTTGATAATATTCCATAGCTAGGAAGACAATTTGCTCCACCAATCAATGTTAATATAACTGCTGCGCTTACTACACTTTTCATTTTTTATACTCCATAGTTAGGAATTTTATTATTAGTTGAGCCAGAAAGCAAACTTATAAATTATTCTGTTTTCTACTAGAGTGAAGCTTTAAAAGATAAAACAAAAGATAAAACGCAATTAGCTAACTTTTGTGTGTGGGCGCAGCCCGCACTTCTCTACGAGATGCTGCGCGTAGCTTGGTTCCCCGAAGGGGTACGACATGGTTCGGCTCCCTTCCCTGCGGGACGCTACGCCTAGATTGCTTCTCCGGGGTGGTACCACTGCGCTACCTCGGCTCCGGCTCCATCGAGCAAAGTCGAGATGCTCGGCACAAGTCAGGGCAAGCTGCTCACCAGCCGCTCTGTTACCATCGTAGACATCGCTTCTTGGATAACCATTACGATTGAGAGCCATTTGGTTTCTCACGCTTTAGCTAAAATACCATAAAACGAGCAATCTAAATACACAAGCTTTTTTCTGATTTCAAGAACTTCAACACAACAGCGCTTTTCAAAGAACTCGTTGCTTAATTTATCTGGAATATTCACTCTAGTTTTACTTTTTAGCATTATTACTCCATAGTTGAGCAATTATTACATTATGTAAAAGGGACATTATTTTTTCTCTGTTCTCAACAAGCCCAGCTTTTTGCGATGAGCAATGACCACGATTTTACAAGGCGTAGCCCGTCGTAGACATGGTTTTGATGGAAAATAATCAAATAATAAATGCTGCTTTTTTCGTTGGTTCTTAATATTAGTTGGATCAAGAGTAATTTAGATGTGTTTGCTCTGGCGATCGCAGAAATTGAATTTTTCAAACTCGATAAAACCTCATAAGTAATATTTTCTTACTTACACTTAATAGACTAAAAAAATAAAATTTTATTTTTTTAGTGTAATCGCATTGTATTTTATTCTAGAACTCCAAAGAGTTAAATTTGCCCTGTTTGAGCCAAAAAAGAACTGCAAATACTCCTACTCAAGCATTCACCATAAGGATTGCCGGACAATTTATTGAAATCTACCTGAACAATATCGAAAGAATAGACAATCGAATCTAAAGAATCGGCAATCCAATCTAAATTTTGTTCATTTGAAATGGATATCTAATTTTGTATACTTTTGCTAAGTATAGTGTTTGCTGTTTTTATTAGTATTTCTTTATTGAAAATGAAAGTAAAAAAATGCTTTCATTCATGTCGTTGATCTTCCTCTTGATAGAGGGATTTCAGTTTGGGTAATAGGAGTTCAATTCTAATGGCAACTTCTGACAATAGCAATCAAACTGTTGGGTCACAAAGTACTAACAACAATCCAACTGGTAATGGTAATTTTTCTTTCAGTGATGGCAAATGGCAGTCTACCGATGGCAGCAGTTTAGATGGTAGCAGTGCCTCCGGTGGCGCTGGTAGTGGTAGTAATACTTTCGCTTCCTTCATCGGTGGTGGCAACTCATCCACAACCAGTGAAGATGGAAAGTACAAATATAATTACGAGCGACCACTTGACGAGCGGGCTTTAACTGATACTAATAATCCGTTCAATCAACTCATTGGAGTCCTTGACGGTGATATTAGTGCGTTAGGTGGTAGCAACCCTTTTTCTGGTGGTGGCGCATCTGGTGGTAACGCATCTGGTGGCGGTAGCAACCCTTTTTCTGGTGGTGGCGCATCTAGTGGCGGTAACAACCCCTTTGCTGGTGGTGGCGCATCTGGTGGTGGCGCATCTGGTGGTAACGGCAACCTCCCTGCTAACTTACCATTTGGCAACACTCCGCCCTCCAAGGAAAGTGGTAGCAACCTACCTGAAACTGGCAACGGTCAACCTGTACCTTATAAGAGCGACAACTGGATATCTGATATTAAAAAATTAGATGGTGCAGATGCGATCGGTAACAGTGGCCAAGGTAACGGTAACTGGCTATATGGTAGTAACAACACAACCGACGGTAATGGTAACTGGAATTTTGGTAGCGATAACACAACCAACGGTAACGGTAACTGGAACTACGGTGATGGCAGCAAAACCGAAGGTAATGGCAACTGGGGCTTTGGTAGCGATAGCGCAACCAACGGTAACGGTAACTGGAACTTAGGCAATAACAATGACATCCTTGGTAATGCTAATACACTACCTGGCAGTAAAAACGATATCCTTGGTAGTGGCAACACTGCCAATGTAACTAACAGCAATCTCCTTGGAAACCGAATTGAAGCCAGTGGTGATGACAAAACACTCGTTGGTAATGAAAGCTGGAATTTTTCTGTTGGTGGCGAACTGATATCGCTAGGTAGTACTACGCCCAGCCAAGATATAGGAACTGATGTCAGAAGTTTACTCAGCAGTTCTGACCTTGTAACATCCGCCATATCAAATCCAGGCTACAACAACCCAAATTATGATTTCTCTACCATAGCCTAAAAGTTTGTAGCAGACATGAGCCAGTTTTTGCATCGGTAAGCCTGTCTATTGTGGCAATAGGCCTTTTCGCCAACTTGAGTTAATTACATTCTGAATACAATACTTCTGGGTTAAGCTTTGCAGTGTGCAAGAATCAACCTTCTAGCACTTCAAAAAATTCAATCTGTAATTAACCCAGAAGTATTACTCTTTGAAAGGTAGTGGGTAAGCTACAGATTCTTCTAATTACAAATTACCAATTACGTAGTTAATTTAAGTCAGATGCATAAAGACTATTTTCAGTAATTCGGCGCGAGTAAAGGGTTTAGTCAGATATCCAGAAGCCCCAACTAATTTCGCTTTTACTTTGTCTACAATCCCTTTATTCCCAGTGACAAAGATAATAGGAGTGTTTTGAAATAGTAAATTATTTCGTATAATCCGGCACAACTCATAGCCATCGATTCCTAGCATGTTTAAATCCAACAAAATTAAATCCGGTTTGTGCCTTATAATTGACAAAACTGCTTTCACTGGATCGTTAATAGTCACTACAGAAAAATTTTCGTTTTCTAAGAAATAACTGATTTCTTTAAGAATTGTAGGGCTATCATCTACGGAAACGATTTTGTGGACTTTTTGTACCGTTACCGTAGCAGCCGTTACTCTTTGGGAAGCAGAATTTATGTTATTTGATATTGTTGATTCTTGAAAGTTTTCTTTTGGAGGAGTAGAAATCTGTGGTAATCGTTGAACAGGAACTATTTTCTCTTCAGGAATATTTGGAGAAGAATTGACAGAGCTACTTAGTTCTTGTTTGGTGTCAACTAACCCTGAAATCAATTTTGAGAAAAGCGATTGCTCCTCAAAAATCTTTGGTAATTTATCAAATGGTGGATCGGGTTCATGGAGGATAATCGCACCCTTAAGAATGTAAGGGTATAAATTGCGAGCTAATTGAATTTCATCTTGATTCAAAATTACAGCCAGATGACACAGGCTAAAACCCTTCATCCAGTTAATTAAATCTGGCTGTAGATTTGGTAAATCTTGATCGTCAAACTTGCTGTTAATCAACAGATATGGACGTTGATATAGAGAAGAAATTTTAGGTACAAAAGCCTGCCAATTCTGTAATCTTACTTGGCAATAATCTAGAATTTTTTCTACACCTAGCCTGCAAATTTTTGGCATTTTCTCAATTGGTTCTGTTAATTCATAAGTACCTTCTTTGATGAGTAAAAATGATTCAATGACCTCTTTAACTAATTCTTGAATCAGCACTGCTGCTTGTGTAGAATGTAGATGTTGTTGACTAACAAGCCAGGATATAGCCTGATACTCAGCAGGGTGGCTTCTCGAATTACTGTCATCTTGGATTAGTTGACTGTGTGAGTCAGGTTCAAACATCAGCCGTACTTGAATGCGAACCTCGTTAGTAAGGAGTGGAATTTGCTGGCTGAGGCGTCGCAAATGGCGTTCTAGTCGATCAAAGGGTTCCACGGAATGGGTAGCGTAAGTTATTTTGCCCTGTTCTAAGTAAATCGACCAAGCAACTGAGTTACTCAATACTTGTAAACAAGTACTGTCGGAACAATTGGATAATTGTCTTAACAAACTTAGAGGGCGTAGTTTGGTGAATGTACCTGAGTTATTCATATTTTTCAAGTTTTTTGCGGAATCAACAACCGAACATTTGTAGATTGAAAATATGATCTATAAAGTATTCTCTTCTTTGTAATATCTTTCTAACCACAAATTATTTATTTGAAAATATGTACATATATTAAAAAATGTAAGGTTTCTAAGTCGTTTGTTACATTTAGCACATTTCACTGAATCTGTCTCAAAGAGCAAGTAGGTATGAATAAAGGTAAGCATCTATCATAGCTAGATTATCAGTAGATGTTGGTTAATTCTGGATTTTACTAACTACTGACAACTTTTGAGTGAAGACCTTAATAATGACGTTTATTTATGCCCACTCACTTCAAGATGCAAATTTGATTCCAACTTCGCGTAGTTACACTGGTATACTTCTAAAGTTAACAAGCTTAATTATGGTTAATTACTTTTCCTTAAAGAAACGATTCTTCTACATAAAATCTTTAAAAACTTATCTAGGAAAGTTTACGTATTTATTGTACTGTAGGTTTAATGGATATAACTTTTTGGTAGATACATTACAACAGGTAATGCTGGGTTTTGATAAACTCTTTTTTGCTAAACTAAGCTGTGCTCAAGTTCATCTTAAATATATAGAGAACTTCATGAAAATAATTTGTTTAATAAAGATTAGAGCATCTACCAATAGATACTATATTCTGTAGTCGCCTTGGCGATTGAAACTATATACTCTGAGCAAAGGGAAATAAAGCTTTGGACTTTAACATAACACAAAAAGTTATGCATGATACATTAAGACTTGATGAAGTAGTAGAATTTGCTGAGAACCCAGAACCCCGTTGTCCTTGTGTACTTTTATTAGACACATCTGGGTCGATGCAAGGAGAGCCGATTGAGGCTTTAAATCAAGGTTTACTAAGCTTAAAAGATGAATTAGTCAAAAATTCCTTAGCTGCCAGACGGGTGGAAGTGGCGATCGTCACTTTTGATAGTAATATCAATGTAGTACAAGACTTTGTGACTGCCGATCAATTCAATCCGCCGATTTTGACAGCCCAAGGCTTGACTACAATGGGTGCAGGAATTCATAAAGCTTTGGACATAATTCAAGAGCGGAAATCTCAGTATCGTGCCAACGGGATTGCTTACTATCGTCCTTGGGTATTTATGATTACCGATGGAGAACCGCAAGGTGAGTTAGAGCAAGTGGTAGAGCAAGCATCCCAGCGCCTACAGGGAGACGAGGCCAACAAGCGGGTAGCATTCTTTACAGTTGGAGTAGAAAATGCGAATATGACGCGTTTAAATCAAATAACTGTACGTACTCCCTTAAAGCTTAAAGGATTAAATTTTATCGAGATGTTCGTCTGGCTGTCAACTAGTATGTCGGCTGTTTCTCATTCACAAGTAGACGAACAGGTAGCACTACCGCCGATTGGTTGGGGAACTGTTTAATGGAAAATCGCAGCTTGATGTTTACACAGCTAGCTGCTTGAAAAAAAATTTATGAACATATCAAAACAGATTGCTCAATGGCGGATTGTGGCTGCGTCTGTATGTGGTACAAGCCACTTAAAAAACAATCAATTATGTCAGGATGCTCATCACTGGCAGATATTGTCAGATAATGTTTTAGTGGCGGCCGCAGCAGATGGCGCGGGTTCTGCTAGCCTTGGAAAAGTGGGAGCGATGGTTGCTGTGGAGACAGCAATCGAAAACATTTCAACCAAAGGGCTGACCCGAAAAAGTTTGACTGATGATATCCTGGTGCGATCGCTCTTAAATGATGCCATACTAGCCGCCAAAAAAGCTGTAGAGGATGAGGCGGCTACTTGTGACAAACAGCCTCAAGATTTAGCAACTACCTTAATTATGCTGGTTGCCACACCAGAAGTTGTAGCTGTAGTTCAGATAGGTGATGGTTTGGCAGTGGCAAAAGATCGTCTAGGCAATCTGCTGGCACTAACTACGCCTGACAGCGGTGAATACATCAACGAAACCACTTTTTTAACTTCGCCTAATGCCTTAGATGCAGCACAAATGAGATTATGGCGCACAGACATAGTAAACGTTGGTATTATCACCGACGGATTACAAATGCTGGCTTTGAATATGGTTGTTGGCGAACCTCACAAACCATTCTTTTTTCCACTGTTTGAATTTGTCGCCAATACCGAGGATAAGACAGAAGCGAAGGAGCAATTAGTAAAATTTTTACGCTCAGAGCGGATTACGCAACGCACTGATGATGATTTAACACTCATTATAGCCGCATTCAACGACTCATGAGCAATCGATTTACAGGTTTCACATCTTACAATAACTTCCGTTAGCGGTAATTTCATTATGCAGGTACTACGTTGTTCCCCCAGAAAAGAAATCCTCAGCCTCAATGTCAGTTTGGGACGTGGCGGTGAAGCTTGTGTTTATGCAGTGCCATCCGATAACGACTTGGTGGCGAAGATTTACCACAAGCCAACCACTGCCCATGCTGAAAAACTCCAGGCGATGCTTGCCAACCCGCCAGAAAACCCTACGGCGAGTTTAGGGCATATCTCTATCGCTTGGCCAGAGGATTTATTACGGGCGGCAGATGGCAAAAATAGCATCCTGGGCTTTTTGATGCCACGTATTCAGGGGATGCGTCCAATCATCGACTTTTACAACCCCAGAACCCGTCGGCAACACTGCCCTTTATTCAACTATCAGTACCTGCTCCGCACGGCTCGTAACTTGGCGGCAGCTTTTGCCGCTTTGCACGCTAGTGGATATTGTATTGGTGATGTGAACGAGTCTAATATCCTCGTCAGTGATACGGCACTGGTGACTTTGATAGATACAGACTCTTTCCAAGTAACCGACCCAAACAGCGATGTTGTTTATCGCTGCCCAGTAGGTAAACCAGAGTTTACTCCACCAGAACTACAAAATAAAACTTTTGCCCAGCACGATCGCGAAATCTCTCACGATTTATTTGGGTTAGGGGTGCTAGTATTTCAACTTTTAATGGAAGGCACCCACCCCTTTTCGGGGATTTTTCAAGGTGCAATTGAGCCACCACCTTACGAAGCCCGCATTGCATCGGGTCATTTTACTTACAGCCAAAAGCGCTACGTACCCTACCTACCTACTCCCATTGCCCCCCCTTGGGAAATTCTCCATCCCAGCTTACAAGAACTATTTGTCCGTTGTTTTGAAGAGGGTCACAACAACCCACAGTTGCGCCCCAGTGCCCAGACTTGGCTCTCAGCAATCGCTGAAGCCGAAGATTCCCTGATTACCTGCACAACAAATCCCCAACATCGCTACAACAACCACATGCGTAGCTGTCCGTGGTGCGAACGTACCGTGCGATTAGGTGGACGCGACCCCTTTCCATCACATCGGGCTATAGAAGCTAGAGAACATCTCCAACCGCGAATCAAAGCGAAAAAACGCTACAATCAGACACCGCATTTTCCGCAGCGCGCCATGTCACCGCAGCTAGCTAATTACTGGCAGCCAATGACTCCCAGCGGTTCATATAAACCTTCCAAAAAGTCAAAGTTGTACCCGATTATTTGTTGTTTGCTGGGTTTTGGTTTATTGGGATATGCAGACTTAATGATTAAATTTACTCAGCCGTTGGTTTCCCAAAATGCTTACACCCAACAAACAATCAAACCTTCCCAGCCAAATAACAAACTCAGCTTTGCTGATTCTTATCAGCAGGGTTATATTGCTTACAAAGAGCGAGACTATGACAAAGCAATTGTCAACTTTAGCCAAGCAATTGAACAAGAACCGACACACGCTAGAGCAATTGTAAATCGTGGCAATGCCCGCTATAACTTGAAAGACTATGAAGGAGCAGTTACAGATTATAGCCAAGCTCTGAAAATCAATCCCAATCAAATCAAAGCTCTGGTAAATCGGGGCAATGCTCGCTATATGCTCGCCGAATATAGCAACGATCCCGATCGGGAATATAATCTAGCGATCGCAGACTATAATCGAGCCATTGGTCTGGATAATAATGAAATTGAAGCTTATGTCAGACGGGGGATTGTCCGCGCCCAAATGGCTAAATACAGCGGTGAATCTCAACAAGCCTACAAAAAAGCGATCGCAGATTTTACTCAAGCCATACAACTTAATATCTCCAAAGCCGAAGCTTACTTCCAGCGGGGCGTTGTCTATTATCAAATTGCTCAATATAGCAGCAATTATCAGCAAGAATATAATCAAGCGATCGCTGACTTTAACCAAGCATTAACTCTAAGCCCTAAACTAGCAAAAGCATATCTCAAACGAGGTATGGTTCGCTATGAACTGGCACAGTATGGCGGTAGTGAATCTAACAAAAACCAAGCGAAAGCTGTCGCAGATATACAGGCATCTGCCAAAATATTTCTTGAGCAAGATGACATGGATAATTATCAACAAGCACTCAGTAATATGTGTGTAGTCATCGAAAACAAATGTGACCCTTTATTCCAAGGCTCAAGTAACATGGAAAAAACTAACTAGAAATAAGTAACTTTTGTTACTTGTATATTATTGGTTTTGATTGAAAAAATCAAGCCTGACTAGGGTTAGCGCCAGCTAACCCTAATTATTTTATCGGTGATATTTTTATTTCATTGAGTAATTTATTTCTGTATTTATAGATATTCATAGAGCTTTTATATAGAAAAGATTTTAATTTATCTTACCTTTATAATTTCATCGGAAATTACAGTTAGATTATTGACGGAGAAACAGAAATCAGAAATACATTTCTCTCCCTTGAAGTGCATCCTCTTCATCTCGAAAAAGTCGAATAATCATATCCCTACAAATCTCCGAGGTAATTGCATGAAAGCGGTGATTTTGGCTGGAGGTCTTGGTACACGCCTCAGTGAAGAAACCAGTGTTAGACCCAAGCCGATGGTTGAGATTGGTGGTAAGCCAATTCTCTGGCACATAATGAAAACATACTCTGCCCACGGCATTAATGACTTTATCATTTGTTGTGGTTACAAAGGTTACATCATTAAAGAGTATTTTGCTAACTACTTCTTACATATGTCAGATGTTACCTTTGACATGCGCTTTAACCAGATGAACGTGCATTCTGGTTATGCTGAACCCTGGCGTGTCACCTTAGTAAATACGGGTGATAATACAATGACAGGCGGACGCTTAAAGCGAATCAGCGAACATCTTGGTAATGAGACTTTTTGCTTTACTTATGGCGATGGTGTCAGTAATATTAATATCACCGAGCTAGTTAAATTTCATAAAGAACAAAATAGCTTAGGAACACTCACAGCCGTTCAGCCGGCTGGACGTTTTGGTGCCATTTCTTTAGGATATGAGCAAACCAAAATCACCAGCTTTCGGGAAAAACCTGAAGGTGATGGAGCTTGGATTAATGGCGGTTATTTTGTGTTAGAACCAGAAGTAATCAACTTAATTGCTGATGACTCTACGGTATGGGAGCAAGAGCCATTAGAAAAGCTAGCTGATATGGAACAGCTATCTGCTTTCAGACATGATGGGTTTTGGCAACCAATGGATACTTTACGTGATAAAAACTATCTCGAAGGGCTGTGGAAAAACAACCAAGCTCCTTGGAAGGTATGGTAAGAAGAGTTAGGAGTTATGAGTCAGGAGTCAGGAGTCAAATAACAAATGACAAATGACAAATGACTTTATAGATTTACTGTAATTTGAAGTGCGATAATACTAATGTATGATTTTGCGATTATAGGTGGGGGAATAGTTGGACTCTCAACAGCGTTGGCTTTAGGAAAACGCTATCCCAATGCCCGGATTTTAGTACTAGAAAAAGAGAGTCAATGGGCATTTCACCAAACTGGTAATAATAGCGGGGTAATTCATTCTGGTATTTACTACAAGCCAGGGAGTTTCAAAGCTAAATTTTGTCGTGATGGTTCTCGTTCAATGGTAGAATTCTGCCAAGAGCATGGAATTGACCATGAAGTTTGTGGTAAAGTAATTGTCGCCACTGAAAAACAAGAACTACCACGCTTAGAAAATCTCTACCAACGCGGCTTAGACAATGGCATAGAAGTCCAGAAAATCAGCCCCGAAGAAGTCAAGGAAATTGAACCTCACGTAAGATGTGTAGGTGGAATTCGTGTATTTTCAACTGGCATTGTTAATTACAAGCAAGTTTGTTTGAAATATGCCCAGCTTATTCAACAGCAGGGTGGAGATTTGCACCTGAATACGAAAGTTCTGAAAATCTCTCCAAGTGGTAAAAATCAGGTATTGCAAACAAACAAGGGTAACTTTGAAACCCGCTTTGTAATTAATTGTACTGGATTGCATAGCGATCGCACCGCCAAACTAGGTCAAGTTGAACCCCAAGCCAAAATTGTGCCATTTCGGGGAGAATACTACGAACTCACCCCAGAAAAACGCTATCTAGTCAAGACACTAATCTACCCAGTTCCCAATCCAGATTTCCCCTTCCTGGGTGTCCACTTTACCCGGATGATTGATGGTAGCGTCCATGCAGGGCCAAACGCGGTTTTATCCCTTAAACGCGAAGGTTACAAAAAAACCGACTTTGACTTACAGGATTTTATGGAAGTCATCACCTATCCCGGTTTCTGGAAGTTAGCAGCTAAACACGCTGATGAAGGCATCCAAGAAATCATTCGTTCTTTTAGCAAAGCAGCCTTCACCAGAAGTTTACAAAAACTAATTCCCGAAGTGCAAGCAGAAGACTTAGTTCCCACCCATGCAGGAGTTCGCGCTCAAGCCTTAATGAACGATGGCAAGCTTGTAGACGACTTTTTGATTGTTTCCGGTCAAAACTCCATTCATGTTTGCAATGCTCCTTCTCCTGCTGCCACATCCTCTCTAGAAATCGGCAAAGCACTTGTAGCAGAAATTCCCCAACTTTCGCATCTAGAGAGTGTAGTCACTGCATAGATATCATAGTTGTTATTTCCGGGACTGCTGAATAAAAGGATGAATCTTGTATAGTCGGCATCTTTTCCAGCCTGGAAATACAAGAGACGGGTAAGATACCTATCTCCCAAGAAAAAAGTCTAGTGCATCAATTAAGAACCGCTATAGAGTCCTGCTACCCAATGGGCTAGTCGGCAACTATGTAATAACTGTTAGCCGTATACATAGCGCTTCTGGTTTTAGTCCAATGACCATAACCCCCAACCCCTTCCCTACAAGGGAATGGAAGTAAGATTCAAAGCCTCTCTCCTCTTAGGAGAGAGGTTTGGAGAGAAGTCAAGTTATTGCATACCAATGAAAAATATAGCGGTTCCCTCTTAGATGCAACACCCTATAGGGCAATATCTGTGCGTCCCTACTAAACGAAAAATTTAACTCATCAATACAAAGGAATTAACCACAATGAAAATATTAGTAACTGGTACAGAAGGCTATCTAGGTTCACTATTACCACCTCTGTTAATCGAACGAGGACATGAAGTTATTGGTCTAGATACCGGCTTTTATAAAGTTGGTTGGCTTTACAACCCTAGTGGAGTGACACCCAAAACCCTCAACAAAGATATCCGCAACATCACCCCTGATGATTTGGAAGGGATTGAAGCCATAGTTCACATGGCGGAACTCTCCAACGACCCAGCCGGGCAATTAGCGCCCAATATTACCTACGAAATTAATCATGTAGGTTCAGTTCGTCTAGCTAGCCTAGCTAAGGCTATGGGTGTGCGCCGTTTTGTATATATGTCTTCGTGCAGTGTCTACGGTGTTGCTACCGCAGGTGATGTCACAGAAAAATCCGCAGTTAATCCCCAAACAGCCTACGCAGAATGTAAAACTCTGGTAGAAAGAGATGTCGCACCACTCGCTGACGATGACTTCTCTCCCACCTTTATGCGGAATGCAACAGCCTTTGGTGCTTCTCCCAGAATGCGCTTTGATATTGTTTTAAACAACTTAGCAGGGTTGGCATGGACTAGCAAAGAAATCAAAATGATTAGTGATGGCACACCTTGGCGGCCATTAGTCCATGCATTGGATATTTGCAAAGCAATAGTTTGCACCTTAGAAGCACCACGAGACATTGTACATAACCAAATCTTCAACGTGGGAGATACAGCGAATAACTATCGCGTTAAAGAAATCGCGGAAATTATTGCTGATGTTTTTCCAGATTGTAAATTGTCCTTTGGTAACAACGGCGCAGATAACCGCAGCTATCGCGTATCCTTCGAGAAAATCAACACAATCCTACCTGGATTTAAATGTGATTGGAATGCCCGACTTGGTGCCCAGCAGCTATTTGATTTATTCAGTCAAATACACATGGCTGAAGATACTTTTTTGTTTAGAGGATTTACTCGTTTAAAACAGCTAGAGTATCTAATTCGGACAGAGCAAATTGACAAAGATTTCTTCTGGAATAAAAAATAGCTCAAGTTGCCTAGCCGCAACGGAAAAACAATCTAAGCTTCCGAATCAATACTATTTGATTCGGACTTATTCCATCCATCAAATTATTTGCAATCAGCAAGTTAAATTTTATGGCGCTCACCTCAGCATTAGTAATCGAGTTAGCCATCTGAAAGCTAAATAAATTGCCGCTAGACTGCATCTCTACATTTTGAGAAAAAGCCAAAGAAACAAAGCAGAAGATGAATAAATTGCTGACTATCGCAATTCCTACATTCAATCGTGCCCAGATTTTAGACAAACAACTTACTTGGTTAGCTAAATCTATTAAAGGGTTTGAGTCTGACTGTGAAATCTTTATTTCTGATAATTGTTCTACAGATAATACCCAAGAAGTTATTAATAAGTGGCAGACAATTCTTAGTAATGTCACATTTACATCAAATAGGAATAGTGAAAATATCGGGGTCATGGGTAATATTGTCTGTTGCTTAAAAGCTCCAACTAGTAAATATGTTTGGACAATTGGTGATGACGATCCAATTCAAGAAAAAACCCTAGATTATGTGTTAACAATACTAAAAAAACATTCAGATTTAGCACTAATGTTTTTAAACTTCTCTGGTCGTCAAAAACAAACAGGTCAACTTGTCGTCGAACGCTGGTTGAATAGCGATAACGACGAACTAAAAGTTGATGGTAAAACTGTATTTCAAAGTTACCTGAATGAAAATTTTGGTGGTGTACTTTTTATATCAGCAGCAATTTATCGTACAAATCTAGTGCAACGCGCTTTACAAAAATGGCCGTCTGCTACTAGTAATTGGGCATCTCAAGCATATTGGACTGCATTTTGTGCTGCTCATGGAAGTGTCATCGTCACTAAAGACACTTATTTAGAATGTACTATGGGCGCTAGTCTTTTGGATCTCGACCCGACATGGAACTTTAAAATGCGATATGCGTACATACCTGAAGTTTATATAAAACTACTAAAAGTAGGATATTGTCATAAATTTTGTCAGGAAATGATGTGGCAGAATTTCCATCAAAAAACTGACTTGAAAATCCTATTAGGTGCTTTAAAACGTTGGCCTTTATTGACAATCAAGATATTTATTTCTTACCTACGTTTGTTAAGCATATCAGCTTGGGCAATTCTTTTTCCACCCAAACAGCTAGAGAGTAACCTGTAACCATTCATATATCAATTTCTTAACTCCTATTTTTACTATGCAGAAATTACTGACCATTGCTATACCGACTTATAATCGTGCTGAATTACTGGATAAACAGTTAGCATGGTTAGCTCAAGCTATCAAAGGTTTTGAAGATGATTGTGAAATTTTAGTTTCTGATAATTGTTCAACAGACAATACTCAGGATGTGATTAAAAAATGGCAAATAATACTTAGCAGTATTCCATTTAAATCAAATAAAAATCCTCAAAATTTAGGCGTTGTCAAAAATATTATGTATTGCCTAAATTCTACTACAACAAAATATGTTTGGACGATTGGTGATGATGACCCAATCCAAGATAGAGCCATTGCTTATGTAATTAGCAAACTTAAGCAATATGAAGATTTATCATTATTGTTTCTCAACTTTTCCGGTCGGAACCAAATTACTGGTGAACCAGTTCATCCACCAACAATTGTTGGTAATCGCTGGTTTGATATAGATAGCGAAGATGGTGATGGTGATGGTAAAGCTATATTTGAGCATTGTTTTTCAAAAAGTGTCGGTGCAGTCATTTTTCTGACTGCGACAATCTACCGCACTGATTTAGTGAAACGCGCTCTACAAAATTGGCAAGATGCTGAGAATAACTGGATATCTTTAGCATATTTAGCCGGGTATTGTGCCTCTAATGGTCGTGTAATTGTCACGAAAGAGACTTATTTGGAATGTGTTGTGGGTGTGAGTTATTGGCAGAAAGAACCAAAATCTGCACTATTAATGCAATACAAACACATACCCGAAGTAATTTTGAAATTGGAGCAGAGTGGATATTCTAAGCAGTTTTGTCGGCGAATGCTTTTACAAAACGGTAAAGAAGTCAACTTAAAAGTTTTCTTAGGTGCTTTAAGAAGATGGCCTATGTCTGCCATTAAGACAGTAGTCCCATTTTTGGCTTTAGTTGGTTTATGTGCTTTTGACGTGATGGTTTCTAAAGAATTTAGTTTAGCAGAATCAAGTGAAATATCTCCTCAAGAAATGCGAAATTATAAACCATAAGCTACTAAACTACTGATAAATTACCATTGAAATTAGAAAGAATTTCCCGCATGTTTAATGTAATTAAACGCAAAATATTTACACTATCCGCTGACTTGCAATATTATCTAGCTCGTTGGAAGCATAGCAGAAATCTGCCAGCATTGGAAGGGCGCGATCGCAATATCCTCAAGGCTCTCAAAAAAGACGGTGTTTATGTCACAACACTGGCAGATTTAGGCTTCAACTCTAGCTCTGAACTTCTCAAAGCTGCTTACCAGCAATTGTCTCAGATGGAAAATCCCAACAACGACCATCTAGATGAAAAGCTACCACAAATTTACACAGTTACAGGTTTACCAGAATTTTATGCCTGGGGAATAGAGAAAAGACTTCTCAATCTCATCGAAAACTATATTGGTCTGCCTATTGCTTTTCACGGTGTACATTTACGTAAAGATTTCCCTAGCAAACATCAGTTTGGCACACTACTATGGCATGGCGATTCCGAAGACCGTCGCATTATCAAAATCTTTATTTACTTGAATGATGTCAAAGAGAAAACTGGGCCTTTTGAATACATTCCCCGCTCTTTAACTTCCTTATTTAGTTGGAATTATATGCGGCTTTATTACAAGCTTTGGAGGTCAGGCTATAGGGGCATCGATGATGAAAAAGTAAAACCAGTCATCCCCAAATCAGCTTGGAAATCCTGTTCAGGCCCAGCAGGTACTGTCTTGATTGTAGATGCGAAAAATACTTTGCATCACGGCACAGTTCGCACAGAAGAACGCTCAACACTATTCTTTTGTTACACCGCCAACCCTCCTGAAAGACCAGAACTCTGTACCCAATACTGGGATGATACTTATCCCAGAGCAGAGTTAAGGCAGCAAGTCGAAAATCGCCAATAGTGTACTCAAATTAGTCATGCAATGCTGATCAAGATTAAACGCAAAATATCTTCACTGGTATCTGAGGTAGTTTACAGATTAGCACTTTTAAAACACGCTGCTAATTTACCTGTGCTAGAAGAAGGCGATCGCAAAGTTCTTGATGATCTTAAATGTGATGGTATTCATATTACCACACTTGCTGAATTGGGATTCGATTCAACACTAGAATTACTCAAGGCAGCTTATGGTTATTCGTCCCAAATGGAATCTGGCAATCATGACGATTCACATAAAAAATTTCCCCAAGTTTACACAGTTACATATTTACCTGAATTTGCTACTTGGGGAAGTGAAAAAAGGCTCCTAAACATCATTGAAAACTACATTCGTCTGCCAATCATTTTTCATGGTGTACATCTCCGCAAAGATTTCCCTAATAAAAATCAGTTTGGTACACAACTATGGCATAAAGATGCAGAAGACCGCCGCATGATCAAAATTATTATTTACTTAAATGATGTTGAAGAAAAGCATGGACCCTTTGAATATATTCCAGCCTCTTTAACCTCTTTATTTAAATTAAACTATTACCGTACTTACTACAAGCTTTGGAAATCTGGTCATTTAGGCATCACAGATGAAGAACTAAATGAGATTATCCCGAAAGAGGCTTGGAAATCTTGTACAGGAGCGGCAGGAACAGTCATTATTGTCGATCCCAAAAAAGCCATACATCACGGTACATCACGCACAGAAGATAGGCTAACTTTATTCTTGTGCTACACTTCTAATTCTCCCGAACGTCCAGAAGTTTGTACTCAATATCGAGACAATACTTTTCCAAGACCAAAGTTAACTGAACCAGTCAGTAATAGCGCCATATAGTTCAGTTAAAGCAAGCTGCTTGTTACTATAAAAATCTGCTCAAGACTATTCTTGATAAGATTTTTAACAAGTTAAGTTTTCAAATTTGCCAAGTTTTCTTGTCATCAATATCTTTATCAAGGTTATTCATTCATGATTTTCACTCAGACTGCACTCAAAGACGCATTCATCATTGATTTAGAAGAAAAGCCAGACCACCGTGGTTTTTTCGCTCGGTCTTTCTGCGCTCAAGAATTTGAAGCACACGGATTAAAGCCAACAGTTGCCCAATGTAACCTGTCTTTTAACTATAAAAAAGGCACTATCCGGGGAATGCACTATCAAATTCTGCCAGCCGCAGAAACAAAATTAATTCGCTGTACTAAAGGTGCAATCTACGACGTAATTATTGATATGCGTCCTGAATCCCCTAGCTTTTTATCACACATTGGTGTAGAGCTAACCCCAGAAAATCGCCGCGCTTTGTATGTTCCAGAAATGTTTGCTCATGGCTATCAAGCGCTCACCGATGAGACTGAAGTTGTATATCAAGTGGGTGAATTTTACACCCCAGGATATGAAAGAGGTTTACGCTATGACGACCCATTCTTTAACATTGATTGGCCTCTAGATGTGACTGAAATCTCCGAGAAAGATTTAAATTGGCCTTTGTTGAGAATGATGACTGTTGGTGTATAGAATATTTCTCTGTGCCAGGTGTTTTTCGCACAATACACTGGTTCCTCTGTAGAAGATAAGGTACTTCCAAAAAACATACCATCGCTATAGAGGCAGGGAGCAGGGGGAGGGAATATGCAAGAGCAAATAATACCCAAGAAAAGTTTGCCCAAGCCTACAGAAATGCTGTGGAGCAAATTATCAAAAATTATAGCTGGAAAAACAGACTGCTGTGATAGCATCTAGCAAGCAACCATTTAGTAGCTATCATTAATGATAATTTCCATGAAAATGTACTTAATATTTAGCTGTAAAAAATTATTAAGTGCAAAATTATCGAGAATTTGTAACACAACAAACAGTTCTAAAAAGGAGTTTAGTTCATGATTATTATCGATCGCGCCTTACAAGCCCGTGCAGCAGCAGGAAATCCTATTAAAGTGGGAATGATCGGTGCTGGTTTTATGGGTCGAGGAATTGCCAACCAAATTGTCAATTCAGTGCCAGGAATGGAGTTAGTTGCTATCTCTAATCGTCAGATTGGTGCAGCTAAACAAGCTTATTCGGAAGCAGGAATTGAAGATATTCAAGTTGTTGCAACTATCAGCGAATTAGAAGATGCGATCGCTAACGGTAAATATGCAGTCACAGAAGACGCTAAGTTACTGTGTCGGGCTGAAGGCATCGATGCATTAATCGAAGTCACGGGTGCAGTGGAATTTGGCGCTCAGATTGTTATGGAAGCGATCGCCCACCGCAAACATGTAATCATGATGAATGCCGAACTCGACGGCACCATTGGCCCCATCCTGAAAGTGTATGCCGACAAAGCAGGCGTGATTCTCAGCGCTTGTGATGGCGATCAGCCAGGGGTACAAATGAACCTTTATCGCTTTGTCAAAAGCATTGGTTTAACTCCCTTATTGTGCGGTAACATTAAAGGACTCCAAGACCCCTATCGCAATCCCACTACCCAAGAAGGATTTGCTAAACGTTGGGGTCAAAAGCCCCACATGGTGACTAGCTTCGCCGACGGAAGCAAAATTTCCTTCGAGCAAGCGATCGTTGCCAATGCCACAGGCATGAAAGTCGCCAAACGGGGAATGCTGGGATATGACTTCAGCGGTCATGTTGATGAAATGACCCAGTTATATGATGTTGAACAACTCAAAGAACTGGGCGGCATCGTCGATTATGTAGTTGGAGCAAAACCAGGCCCAGGCGTATATGTATTTGCCACTCACGACGACCCCAAGCAACGCCACTATCTCAACTTATATAAATTAGGCGAAGGCCCACTTTACAGCTTCTATACTCCTTATCACCTCTGTCATTTTGAAGTTCCCTTGTCCGTAGCGCGTGCTGTTTTATTTGGTGATGCCGTGATGTCTCCACTAGCAGGCCCGTTAGTAGATGTTGTCACCACCGCCAAAATCGACCTGAAAGCAGGAGAAACCCTAGATGGCATCGGCTACTACATGACCTACGGACAATGTGAAAATTCCGATATCGTCCAACAGCAAAATCTTCTACCAATGGGTTTAGCTGAAGGGTGCCGCCTCAAAGGAGATATTTCTAAAGATCGAGTCCTCACTTATGAGGATGTAGAACTACCTGAAGGCAGACTTTGCGACCAATTACGAGCCGAGCAAAATGCCTATTTCGCTCCAGAAAAAATCTTAGTAGCAGTTGGATAATATCGGTTCTAAAAACATTTGCCACAAATGAATTAGCTGTAGGGGCGTACAGCTGTACGCCCCTATATATTTGTCGCCAGAATTTCATCAAGAGGATAGAAAGCTATACTGCGGGACACTAAAGTTGTTGATAGTAATACCAATTTTAAAAAAGAATGCGACAGATAAACACGGACATACCTTCGTTCTGTCTAACTTTCTTAATTTTGAATTTTGAATTTTGAATTGGTACAACTTGCTGGGGAGCGTTTAAACAAACCCGATCGAAACTTTAGGTCAAATTTCATGAAAATTGCTCTCGTCCATGATTATTTAACCCAGCGAGGTGGGGCAGAGCGTGTGTTTGAACTGCTTTGTAAGCGCTATCCCGAAGCAGATATTTTCACATCTTTGTACGATCCTCAAAAAACGATCGATCTAGGCGATCGCATAGTTAATACAACCTTCTTACAAAAGATTCCTGGTGCAGCAAAATATTTCAGGTCGATGGCTCCTCTATATTTTCCTGCCTTTCGTGCCTTGGATTTGCAAGACTACGATTTAATTATTAGTAGTAGCACCAGCTTCGCCAAAGCAGTACGAAAAAATCCTAATGCCCACCATATTTGTTTTTGTCATAACGTCACCCGTTTCTTATGGGATACAGCAACTTATTTAAGAGAGTACGGGGACTATAGATATTTTGCTCCTTTAATCGAACAAGTATTTCAAGTCATGAGAAAGGTAGACCTGAAATATGCACAGGAGCCTGACCTTTACATTGCTAATTCTAGTGTTGTTGCCCGCCGAATTGAAAAGATTTATGGCAAAAAGGCAATGATGGTGAACTATCCAATTGATACTAGTAAATTTGTTTTTTCAGATATAAAAGATGAATATTATCTGGCCTCCGCCCGGATGATCAGTTATAAGCGACTTGATATAATAGTCGAAGCTTTTAATTGGTTGGGGTGGCGGCTATTAATATCTGGTGACGGGCCAGAACTAGCACGGTTAAAATCCAAAGCATTACAAAATATTGTGTTCTTGGGACACGTAAGTGATAGAACCCGCAAAGACTTGTTTTCCAAAGCCAAGTCTATTATTGTCGCAGCCTTAGAAGATTACGGATTAGTTCCAGTCGAGGCTAACGCTAGCGGTACACCAGTTATTGCTTATGGAGCGGGTGGAGTATTAGATACTCAAATACCAGGTGAAACAGGAGTCTTTTTCAAAAGACAAACACCCGAATCTCTACAAATTGCATTACTAGAAGCCAACGGCATTTCTTGGGATTACGATCGCATCCGTAATCATGCAGTAGCAAATTTTTCAGAAAATGCATTCTTTGGCAAGGTTGAGCAAATTATCAATCAAGCTTGTGGCGTGCAGCAATTATTCATTTGATTTCTGAATTTTCCACTATCAGATTATCTATTTATTTACTCTCTCCTCATTGGCGGCTCGTAAAAAAATAGGTATTCTTCGGAGAATCTCTTAGCGTAAGTCTTGAAGACAAGGATATAAAAGTGGTTCAAACTAGTCTAAATCCTCATCTAGTTCCAGCTTCTGAAAATGAACCAAGTTACGGGCAAATGTTTGCCGTATTTGTGCGAAGATTTCCTTGGTTCTTAGCAGTATTAATTAGTTCTATTGCGATTGCCAGCATAGTAACTGTAAAGACAAAGCCTACTTATAAAAGTTCTATGCAACTGCTAGTAGAACCTAACTATCAAGGTAAAACGGAAGGTGGTGCGGGGGTAGACAATCAGTTTACTGACTCTAATGTGGTCATAGATACTGCAACTCAGCTTAACTTGATGCAAAGTTCGGGACTCATCCAAAAAGCAGTTGATAAACTTCAGTCTAATTATCCAGATATAACTTCAGCTGAAATTAAAGCTTCTTTGGTCTTAACTCAAATTAGGAGCAAAGAAGATAATGTCGCTACAAAAATCTTTCAAGTTGAATATACTGCTGGAGATCCTGAAAAAACCCAAAAAGTTTTGGATGCAATTCGACAAGTTTATCTGGAATATAACAAACAACAACAGACTTCGCGTTTACAAAAAGGTCTGCAAATCATCAGGGAACAGTTAAGTAAAGCCAGTGAAGAAGTAAACGCGGCTGAGACAAATTTACAAAGATTTCGCAGAAATCAGAACTTAATCGATCCAGAATCACAGGCCAAAGCAATTGAAACAGCTTTAAATAATCTTTCCCAAGAAAGACAGACAACTCGCGCTCAGTATGGGGAAGCTTTAGCACGCCAAAAATCTTTAGAAGAACAACTTAACCGTTCTCCCCAAAATGCTTTAGTTGCTTCTCGTTTGAGTCAGTCTACTCGCTATCAAGGCTTACTAAACGAAATCCAAAAAAGCGAATTGGCACTAGCACAAGAACGCTTACGCTTTACAGATCAAACTCCGAGTGTGCAAAAGCTCAAAGAACAGCTTCAGGGTCAGAAGGAATTATTGCAACAAGAAGTAGGAAGAACTTTAGGCGGAAAGTCTGCTGGTGCATTCACGAATGGAGATTCTCTTCTCGAAAAAGGACAGCTGGGCCAAATCGATCTCAGCCTTGCTGGTCAGTTAGTAGAAACGCAGACAACTATAGTTGCTTTAACTGCTCGCGATCAAACTTTGGCTCAGAAAGAAAACGAGCTACGTTTTGAAATCAAACGCTTCCCGCCTCTGTTGGCTTATTACAATCGGATGCTACCACAGTTGCAATTTAGCCGTGAAAGGTTAGAGCAGCTTTTAAGAGCAGAACAACAATTGCGACAAGAACTTTCCAAGGGTGGGTTTAATTGGGAAGTGGTGGAAGATCCCCAAAAAGGCGCACAATTAGGCCCCAATCTCCAACAGAATTTGCTGTTAGGTGCTGTGGTTGGCTTAATGTTAGGAGGCATTGCTGCCTTTCTTCGTGAATCGGTTGATGATGCAGTTCACACCACTGCTGAATTAGAGAAGCAAATGGCCATGCCGTTGTTGGGAACAACTCCCAAGTTACCGCCAGCCAAACCCAGAGAATCAATGATCAAGTTGCCTTTTGGCAAGCCAGAAGTTCTTGCTCCCTGGACGATTCAGGTATTGCAATCTCCACCGCGTTGGGAATCGCTGGATCTGATTTACAAAAACATTGAACTTTTAAATACTGTCACTAATTTAAAATCTTTGATGATTACCTCGGCTTTAGCCGATGAGGGTAAATCAGCTTTGGCATTGGGTTTGGCAATGAGTGCTGCTCGTTTACACAAAAGGGTACTGCTGATTGATGCCAACTTACGCGATCCCAGTTTGCACCACCAACTGAATCTTCCTAATGAGCAGGGACTTTCAACTTTATTGGCGAGTGATACAACCTTGCCCAACCAAATTAGTCTTCAATACTCAGGCTCCGCCTACATCGATATTTTGACCGCTGGCCCCAAACCTACCGACCCAGCTAATTTGTTGAGTTCCCCTCGGATGATACAATTAATGGCAGCATTTGAGGAAAACTATGATTTGGTTCTGATAGATGCGCCCCCAGTTCTCGGTTTAGTGGATGCCATGCTTACCGCATCATCTTGTCGTAGTGTGATTATGGTGGCAAGCATTGGGATTGTGACGCGAAGTCAGCTTAATCAAGCGACAGCTATGCTGAGTAAGTTAAATCTGATTGGGGTTGTAGCTAATGGGGTATCAAATAGTAGTAATTATGTACCTAATGTCAAACAACAGCAATTAGCTCTACGTCAAGCTGTAGAAAAGTAGCTAGTACTGCAAGGCGGAATTCGTAATTCGTAATTCGTAATTACCATTACGTAAGTGTTTTAGACATTTCAAATGGGTGGCTTATTTACGCCGTACTGTACTAGTACAGCTAAATGATAAATCCCCGACTTCCTAAAGAAGTTGGGGATTTTGCGTTTTTGATTTTTTCTCGTTTTTAGCCAGAGGTTAGAAATGCTGTTAATTGGGCTGCTGCCGCGAGTAAAAGAGGCGGAGCCTCAAGGACGGGCATTCCCAGTCTGAGACTGGGAACGAGACAATCTCTGCTAAAAGCTGGTTTTAGACTGCTTTTATCTTAAATTGACAGCAATGATTCATGAATTGTCCCTGCGTTTTGATGAACCAAATTGAATTTTGTTGCTATCGGGAAGAATTCAGTATATTTATGCTATCTTTATGATTTTTAAGAGAAATCACTGACTCTTTGAAGAATAAATAAAGAAGTTATTTGAGCGATCGCTATTTCTATATAGTCTTATATTCTAGAGATTAAAGCACCTTCATAAAGGCTAGAAGACAAGAGCAGACTGGTTTTTCAAATCTATCGAGACAATGAACACCTCAGCGTAATTAAACGTTGACATAGATTCATGGGTAATTTCCCTCTACACTTCTCTACTGTCAGTAGTTTCCGGAAAATCAAGATTTGCCCATGAATGTTAATAGTAGCGGTGATTGCTACCTATGTAATTAGTATCTGTCTAATTTGTACATCTCTACATCAGCAGAATTCTACGCAATACGTGCTTGGCTGAGTGGCAAATACTATAGCATATTTTTGCCCTCAATTCTCTCCAACTTTTTGGACTTACAACAAGATTCGGATTTGGGTCTTTGGCATTGATAGCCTTTGATAACGCCTCAGTAATTCACTCCTGTATAAACCCAAAGACATTATGACAACTTCAATAATTCCAACTCTAGAGAATTTATATGATGTAACCCAGTCACACCAAGATAATCGTGGGTACTGCACACTCCAGTGGCGGCGGGGTAAGCTGCTGGTGAAGCCGCTTGGAGGAGTGAAACAACCATATCTGGCTTCATTAGATAATAAGCGATCGCTAGTAGAATGCTTACAACATTCTCCAGTAAGTTTGGTCAGCATAGATCCAAAATTGGGTGAGACTTTGCTCAAATTTTGGGCAGATGCATGTGAAGAAGCTCAAAAACCAATATTCTTAAACATACCTGCTGGCAATAAATTACCTAACCAACCTTTCAGACAATTGCACCGAGTAATTGATTGGATTACTACTTTCGTATTGCTGCTATTAGTAAGTCCAGTCATGTTGGGATTAATTGTATTAATGCAGGTTTACTCGCCAGGGCTACTTTTTTGTCATGAATGGCGTGTTGGGGAACGAGGTAAACTCTTTCAAGCAATAAGTTTTTGCACCCACAATAACACACCGCTAGAGCGTTGGATGGGTAAATACAATCTCGACAATCTGCCACAGTTATTTAACGTGCTACGGGGCGACATGAGTTTAACCGGATCTCGTTGTTGGACTTTGGAAGATGCAGTACAGCTAAATAAATTACCAGAAATTACAGCTTCCTGGGAAGTAGAGGCACAGTCTCACCCCATACAGTTCGGTTAAAGCGAAAAAGGAAAAAGGTGAATTCAAACCTTTACCCCTTACCCTTTGCCCTTTTCCCAAACCACAACGGATATTAAAAGTGCTGATCCGAACCGTATTATAGTCTCATCTGTTACATCTGGATAGCCAAACTCTGTAATTTATCGGTGCGATAATTGATGATTTTATTTATCGCACCGAGGCCCAAAAAATCTATTTATGTAGCATACGATTCCAGGTAATTAGTTTTCCAAACGCGATAAATCGCATCTTTACATCAGGGTTTTGTCGCTCATTCTGAACTCTGTATCTATCTACAGAGGTCTATCTACCTTGCCAAACTATTATGATAAAATCCATGAATTTCCAGCTTCCTCAACCACTCAGCAATCTGCTCAAAGCTAGCAGCTTTTGGCAGGATAATTATTTGATATTGCGAGAATTTAAACACTTTCGCAAAATTGCAATTTTAGCTCTGATATTCTCTATTCTGGCGGCAACCTTTGAAGGTGTAAGTATTGGTTTCTTACTTTCCTTTTTGCAAAGCTTAACTAGCCCCAATGCTCAACCTGTCCAAACAGGAATAGAATGGTTCGATCTTTGGATTTTGGGAGCTAAGACATCAGCAATTAATCGTTTGTATCGCGTATCTTTGCTGATTTTATTCAGTACTTGGTTACGTGCTACCTTCAATTATTTTTCTCAAGTCTATACTGAATTATCTCAACTACATCTTGCCGATCGCTTACGCAAGCAAATTTTTGAACAGTTACAATCCTTATCGCTAAGTTACTTTAGTAAAACTCGTTCTGGTGAACTAATTAACACAATTACTACAGAGATTGAAAGAATCAGACAAGGTTTTAGTGGTGGAGCTTTCTTAGTAACTAGAGGACTAACAACCTTTGTCTACTTAATATCAATGTTTTTGATTTCATGGCAATTGACAATAATATCAGTATTACTATTTACACTTTTAGGTGTGGGGTTGTCAAACCTGAATGCTAGAGTCAGAGAATCAAGTTTTGGCATGACAACTGCTAATGCTAATTTTACATCAACAGCCATAGAATTTATTAATGGTATTCGCACTGTTCATTCTTGTGGTACTCAAGAATTTGAGCGTCAGCGTTACTATAAAGCTAGCGATAAAGTAATAAGTAGCACAACAAAAGTTGTATTTACCTGGACACTTGTGAAGCCAATTGCCGAAGGAGTAGCGACTACGGTATTGATCGGAATGATTATTTTGGCATTCACTAGTCTTGTCACTAATGGAACGCTACAAGTTGCTTCTTTGCTAACTTTTTTCTTTGTACTATTTCGCTTTATCCCATTTGTTCAAGATATTAATGGCACTAGAGCATATCTCAGCACTTTACATGGTTCAGCAGACAATATTAAAAATCTGTTGAAAAGTGATGAAAAATATTACTTTCAAAATGGCAGAGTTCAGTTTAAGGGATTAAATAGGTCAATAGATTTAGTATCTGTGGATTTTGGCTATGATGATGAAAATCTAGTGTTGCATAATATTACCCTGACGATTGAAAAGGGAAAGATGACAGCTTTGGTTGGAGCATCTGGCGCTGGTAAAACAACTCTTGCTGATTTGATTCCTCGATTTTATAATGCTACAGATGGATATATTTACATTGATGAAATCGATATCCAGCAGTTTGAAATTAACTCTCTCCGTCGCAAAATAGCTGTCGTCAGTCAAGATACTTTTATTTTCAATACTAATGTTTGGCAGAATATTGCTTACGGAACTCCAAACGCGACGAATGAGGAAATTAAAGAAGCCGCTAAACTAGCGAATGCACTAGAATTTATTTTAGAAATGCCCGAGGGTTTTGATACCCAATTAGGAGATCGGGGTGTTAGGTTATCTGGAGGACAAAGACAGCGAATTGCTATTGCACGAGCTTTACTACGGAACCCAGAAATTTTAATTTTGGATGAAGCAACTAGCGCCTTAGATTCGCTATCTGAGCGCTTAATTCAAGATTCATTAGAAAAGCTATCTGTTGGGAAAACAGTAATTGCGATCGCTCACCGTCTTTCTACTATTTCTAAAGCAGATAAAGTTGTAGTTTTAGAACAGGGACGGATAGTAGAGCAAGGTAAGTATCAAGAACTATTGGAACTAAAAGGCAAGCTTTGGAAATATCATCAAATGCAGTATGAACTAAGGCAGCCAGATTAGAAACAACATCCAATTATCAAAGTAAGTACAACATATTCACGGCTGTAGAGATGTACAGCCGTAAACCCCTAAATATGTATCAGCAATTTTGCAAAATAGTAAAATAATAAGATTTTAAACACTTATTATCTCTATAAATAAGTTATTAAAATTAGTCCTATATACTTAAAAGTAATAGAAAATATGTCCCAGGAAATCTTTGACAAAGACCTAATTTATCAATGCTCAAGTTTTGGTGTCGGTGGGAGCGGAGGTGTTGAAACTTATTTAGCGTCTCTGTTTGAACATCGACCACCTGATGTTAGCGATCGCGTGATAAAATCACTTAAAAATATCGATCAAAGCCAGTTCAAACTGCTACACATTCACAGTCCAGATTTGCTATTGCAGCTTACAGGCGAATGTCCTGCTATCTTCAGCGTTCATAATCACTCATTTTACTGCCCTAGTGGCACAAAGTATTTAGCAGAGCAACAGACAATCTGCGATCGCAACTTTTCTTACTTAGGATGTACCTGGGGTAAATTAGCAGATAAATGTGGTAGCCGTAGACCTTTAAGAACTCTTAGAGAACTTCAAACCACTCATCAGTTTTTAGATGTCTTGAAAAGGCTCAAAATTACTTTCATTGCGAATAGCGAATATGTGCGGCAAGAGTTAATTCAAAATGGTGTATCCCCCAAACAAGTTATAACGCTACACTGTGGAATCTCTTTACCAGAAACAGCAAGTTCACCCCTAAGCTTGGAAGTACATCAAAATCATCGAATTTTGTTTGCTGGACGAATTGTTTCTGATAAAGGTCTGGAATGGTTACTCAAAACCTTAATACATACAGACCCAAAAATTCAACTTGATATTGCAGGTGAAGGTTGGGAACGACCACGATTAGAAAAGTTAGCAAGCACACTCGGATTAAATAAGCGAATCACTTGGCATGGTTGGTGCGATTCGGATAAATTAGATAAACTTTATCAACAGTGTTTTGCAGTCATCTTTCCCAGTGTTTGGCCTGAACCTGCCGGTCTTGTAACTCTAGAAGCATACTCTCGTTGTCGACCTGTAATTGGTAGTGCAGTCGGTGGAATTCCAGAACATTTACGAGATGGAGAAACGGGTATTCTTGTTCCAAGCAATAATATCCAAAAGCTGGCTGATGCTATTAATGAATTGTCTAGAGATTATCAAAAAAGCCGATATATGGGTGAGCAAGGTCATACTTTATTAATGAAGGAATTTACGATGGCTGCTCATATAAATAATCTCCGAACAATTTATGCAAAAACAATAGCTGAATTTCCTTCCCAAGCCAAGAAATTATATAGTATCTCTACAGCTAAATAAGCTGAATTTACTAAAAATATCAATTATTGCATCTTTTACTTAGAAAATATCAAGGTAGAAAAATATGTCATTACATCAAGAATGTCAACAACCTTTAGTCAGCGTTATTATCCCCACCTATAATCGACCAGATTATCTCAAGCAAGCGATCGCAAGTGCAATAAAACAAACTTATCAAAATATTGAAATTATTATTTCTGATAATTGTAGTTCCGAAAATCCTCAAGCAATTGTCGCATCTTTTGGTGATTCACGCATTAAATTTTGGCAGCATCCGCAAAATGTGGGGATGTTAGCTAATCAGCAGTATGGTTTCAATATGGCGCAAGGTAAATATGTTGCTAGTCTCCATGACGATGATATTTGGCATGAAGACTTTTTAACAAAGCTTGTACCACCACTAGAAGCGAATTCTGATTTAATTCTCGCTTTTTGTGACCAATATATTATAGATGCTAATGGCATAATTAATCATGCTGGTACTGAAGAAAATACACGCGCTTACAAGCGAGACAAACTAGCAAAAGGAATTTATAAACCTTTTTCCAAAATTGGGTTAGTAGATAAAAGTATACCTACTGCTGCATCTTGCGTGATTCGGAATAATTTGGTGGATTGGTATAGTATTCCCTCAGAAGTTGCTGGGATGTGGGATTTATATTTAACCTATCTATTTTGTATATCTGGTTATGGCGCTTACTATTGTCCAGAAAGATTGACGCGATATCGTGCCCATGAGCAAACTGATACTATGCTCAGTGGTAGTCGAGATGTGCAAGCAAAAATTCGCAAAGCGAAAAGCGAAATGTTTTGCTATCAAGTATTTATGGAAGACCCTCTATTACAGGAATTTAGAACTCATTTTCAACAGAAATGGTTAGAAGCTAATACTACTTTGGGAATTGGTTTGCTACGAAGTGAACAGATAGCCGCAGCACGTCCTTATTTTTGGCAAGCACTGAATCAACAAAAATTTAATGTGCGAACTATGGCAGCACTTAGTCTTAGTTTTACGCCGCAATTTTTAGCAAGTAAGTTAATAGGAATATCGAAATAATATATCAATATCTCTGAGTTGAGGAATTTATTTTACCCCACCCTAACCCTCCCCTTGTAAAGGGGAGGGAACTAGATTCTCTTGTTTCCCCCCTTTATAAGGGGGGATTAAGGGGGGTAATTCGACTTGTGTGTACACCGTGGGAAGAGGAGGGTTGGGGAGGGGTGATTCAAGGATTTTATCCTTAAGGAAGTAGTGTATGAAACTTTGTATTGTTACTCATAAAATCAAAAAAGGTGATGGTCAAGGACGGGTAAACTATGAGGTTGCTAAGGAAGCAATTCGTCGTGGTCATCACTTGACATTATTAGCTAGCGAAGTCGCACCAGAATTAGAAGAGAATAGCCAAGTTAATTGGATTAAAATTCCAGTCAAAGGCTATCCTACAGAATTTATGCGTAATTTCATCTTTGCCCAGAAAAGTGCAGATTGGTTACGGAAACATCGCTCTGACATTGATTTAGTTAAAGTCAATGGAGCAATTAATCTGGCTGCGGCTGATGTGAATGCTGTACATTTTGTCCATAGTTCATGGTTGCGATCGCCTGTTCATATTTCTCGCAACCGCCGCGATTTATATGGTTTCTACCAGTGGCTATTTACGGCTTTTAATGCCCGTTGGGAAAAACAAGCTTTCCAAAAAGCGCAGGTTGTGGTGGCTGTATCCGAAAAGGTAGCCCAAGAATTAGTCAACATTGGTGTACCGCGTTCTCGAATTAAAGTAATTGTCAATGGCGTTGACTTAGAAGAATTTACCCCTGGCCAAAGCAATCGCCAAAAATTAGGTTTACCGGAGAATGTCACCCTAGCCCTGTTTGCTGGAGACATCCGCACACCCAGAAAGAATTTAGATACAGTACTACACGCCTTGGTGAAAGTTCCCGATTTACATCTGGCAGTGGTAGGTCATATCGAAGGTAGTCCCTTCCCACAACTAGCAGCATCCTTGGGGTTGAGCGATCGCGTGCATTTTGTGGGATTTCGCCGTGATATCCCCGAAATTATGCGGTCAGTAGATTTATTTATTTTTCCTTCCCGATATGAAGCTTGTAGCCTCGTATTGTTAGAAGCACTTTCTTCAGGACTACCAGTAATTACTGCCACAGCTACCGGGGGTGCAGAGTTGGTGACACCAGAATGTGGCATCGTCTTACCTGACTCAAATGATATCGATGCTTTAGCTGTGGCGATGATGTCCTTGGTAAGTGTAAATATGCAGCAAATGAGTCAAGCTGCTCGTTCTGTGGCAGAACAACACAGCTGGACTACTATGGCACAAACTTATGTGGATTTATTCGAGGAGTTAAGCAAGAATGCGGAACACCGTTCTGATACCGACTTATCGCCGTCCACAAGACCTCTCACGCTGCCTTTTGGCGCTACAGGAGCAAACTAAACCAGTCGATCAGGTGATAGTGGTTGTCCGCGATACGGATGCAGAAACTTGGCAATTTCTTGCTCAATACACAGCGCACAACTTGCCGTTGCATACCGTGAAAGTGACACAACCGGGAGTAGTAGCAGCTCTCAATGCCGGATTAGCAGCAGTGGAGGGCGATATTGTTTCCATTACTGATGATGATGCCGCACCCCACCCCGATTGGTTAGAGCGGATTGCAGCTTACTTTACCTGCGATCGTCGCCTCGGCGGTCTGGGAGGGCGTGATTGGATATACCACGGCAGCAAATTAGAAGACGAATCCCGCCCAGTAGTCGGACAGTTGCAATGGTTTGGGCGAGTCATTGGCAACCATCACTTGGGAGTGGGAGAACCCCGCGAAGTCGATATTCTCAAGGGCGTAAACATGAGTTTTCGTACCCAAGCGATTGGACAACTACGCTTTGATGAGCGGATGCGTGGTACTGGAGCGCAAGTACACTTTGAAATGGCATTCACCCTGACATTAAAGCGGGCTGGTTGGAAAATAATTTACGATCCTCACGTTGCTGTAGATCATTATCCAGCACAACGTTTTGATGAAGATCAGCGAAATAACTTTAATGAAATTGCCTTTATTAATTTAGTCCATAATGAAACCTTAGTTTTACTAGAGCATTTACCATTTATCCGCCGGATTGCATTTTTGTTTTGGGCAGTATTCGTGGGTACATGCGATAGTTTGGGCTTAGTACAATGGCTGAGATTTTTACCTAGTCAAGGGCAGTTGGCGGGGAAAAAGTTATTAGCATCCTGGCGTGGACGTTGGCAAGGATATAAACAATTCAAAATTCAGAATTCACAATTCAAAATGAGGCAGAGCCTCGAATGACTTCATTCCCAGGCTAGAGCCTGGGAACAAGTTCAACTTATTTATATGTACATCTAAAATTGAATGAATTCTAAGCAGATACTTTTCAATAGTTTTTTACAAGAAAACTATTCTCCCGAAGAGCGATCGCTACAAGGTTGGATGGCGATCGCAGGCTTTATATTACTAACTGTAGTTTGCTATTTTGCTGGTGTTACTGCCGCATTGCGCCTAATTTACCCAGCGACAGCTTTAGTAGTAGCCTTATTTTTATACTTGCGGCATCCCATTCTCTACATTGGCTTTACCTGGTGGATTTGGTTTCTCACACCCTTAGCGACTCGCTTAGTTGATTATCGGGTAGGGTGGGATGCTAGCCGTCAAATGCTTATAGCACCGTATTTAGTGGTGTTTATAACTATAGCAACATTTTTGCGACACTTTCCCCGCGCTTCTCGCCAAGGGGGTTTGCCGTTTGTTTTGGCTTTTATCGGAGTTTTCTATGGCTTTCTCATCGGTCTAATTTACAACCCACCTATTCCTGTAGCACGGGGATTGATGGATTGGCTTAGTCCGATTATTTTCGCTTTTCACTTATTTATCAACTGGCGAGATTATCCCAGCTATCGCCAGAATATTCAGCGAACATTTCTCTGGTCTGTGTTGATTTTAGGAACTTATGGCGTATATCAATTTGTAGTAGCTCCTGAGTGGGATAGATACTGGCTCATCCAATCAAAATTATTCATGAGTTCTGGAAACCCTGTACCTTTTGGGATGCGCGTCTGGAGTACATTACACTCAGTTGGGCCCTTTGGTTCGGTTATGCAGGCTGGGTTACTGTTATTATTTACCGCTTCAGGAAGCTTAATTTTTCCGGCTTCAGCTGTTGGTTACTTATCTTTTTTATTAACACAAGCACGTACTAATTGGGGGGGCTGGTTATTTGGAATAATTATGATTATGGGTTCAGTCAAAGCCAAAATTCAAATGCGCTTAATTACCATAATTGTGGTCATGGCTATTTGTGTTGTGCCATTGACAACTATCGAACCAATTGCTGGAGTAGTAGCAGCACGTTTTGAAACCTTTTCTAATATTCAAGAAGATGGCAGCTTTAAAGATAGATCGGGAACTTACGACAGAAATCTTGGTTTAGCACTTTCTAATGCTTTAGGTAATGGCTTAGGAAATATTTGGAAAGTCAACGAAAAAACTGGTCAAATTGAAGTAGTGGTAATTGATAGTGGCATTTTAGATATGTTTTTCACCCTTGGTTGGTTTGGAGGCATATTTTATATGGGTGGATTAATCTTTTTGATTATTAGTGTTAGCAGCTATGGTGAAGGTCGTTTCGATAGTTTTGTCAGTGCTGCCCGTGCCATTGGGATCAGTTCTGCTTCCCAGTTAGTTATCGGTAGCGGGATGTTGAGCGTCTCAGGGATGATTCTTTGGGGATTTTTAGCTATGGCTATGGCAGGACATAAGTACTATAGCAATCCTCAGATACTCTCCAATATTCCTAACTTCTCTAATAAATCCAGAATCTCATAAATTTTACAACTTAAATAGGACTTTTATAGATTATGAAAGTAATTATTGTCATGCCATTAGCCGAGCAACGAGGCGGTGGTGAAATGATGCTTTGGGATTTGGTGCAACAGGGACGTAATGCTGGTGTTGAGTGGCTGGTGATATTTTTAGAAAACGGCCCGATGGTCGCACAAGTAAAATCTCTCGGTATTGATGCGCGAGTTGTAGAAAGTGGACGTTTACGCCAAATCCACCGTTTTATTGGCGCTGTTTTGCAGATTGCTGCGATCGCCCGTCGCGAACGTGCAGATATAATTGTCAATTGGATGTGGATCACGCATATATCTGGAGGTTTGGCGGCAATGCTGGCGGGCTTGCCTGCTGTGTGGTATCAACTAGAAGTACCTAGTGATAAAACTTGGTTGGTGCGACTTGCTACTTTAATTCCGGCGCAGGCAATTATTACTCTTTCGCAAGATGGTAAGCAAGCGCAGGCAGAGATTTGGCCCCACAGACCAACACCTTTGGTTTATCCTGGTGTCGCATTAGACCGATTTGAGCCGAATGCTTTACCAACTCCTGAAGAAGCACGGCGAAAACTAGGCTTACCTTTACACGGGCCGTTGATTGGAATTGTGGGACGATTGCAACGATGGAAGGGAATGCACGTATTGGTGCAAGCAATGCCCAAAATTTTACAGAAGTATCCCGATGCCCATTGTGTAGTGGTTGGCGGTAAACACGATTTAGAACCGGATTATGAGGACTTTTTAAAAGCCGAAATCACCGCTTTGGGCTTGAAAGACCAAGTAATTATGGCTGGACTACAGCGTAATATCCCGGAATGGGTGCAGGCGATGGATGTATTTGTTCATGCATCAGATAATGAGCCATTTGGGATTGTGATTATTGAGGCAATGGCATTGGGTAAACCTGTAATTGCTGGCAGTGCAGGCGGCCCGACAGAAATTATTACCGATGGCATGAATGGACTATTAACACCTTACGGCGATGCGGATAAATTAGCGATCGCAATTCTCCGCTATCTTGACGAGCAAGAATTTGCCCAGAGTACGGGAGTCGCTGCCAGACAACGCGCCCTCGATTTTTCAACGCAGAATTATGCTCAAAACTTTATTAGTGCAATTCGCTCTGTAATGCCTAGTCCTTTATCACAAAAGTTTTGATAGCTTTGTAGTAAGCACTTTAGTGCTTAAAAACCCAAAACTAAAGTCCTTACTACAAACGCATTTACGCAATCCTTCAGTTATTTACCATCTCTTACTTACTTCCAATTTTTAATTTACTTAAAATTATCTTAAAGCTAGTAGTTGATGACTAAATTGTTGAAGTTGAGATTGAACCCAACTACCGCCATGAGCTATACATTCATAGCAGATATCTCCATAGCATTCGCCTTTGTCATTGCATACAATTAATCTGGCTTCATGTGTCTGAAAGTTTTCCTGGCAAATTAAACATATTTTGTTGATTTTGTCTGTATTGCATTCAATTTGAAATTTCATTTTTGTTAACCTTTTTTAAAATACATTTGGATAAAAACAAATCACATATTTTATTTATGACTTTTCTAAAGAATTTACATCTACAAAAAGAAGTATATGTTTGAATTTCTCAAAGCATAATTAATAGATTTCAATCTATTCTTAAAAACCAAATACTTGTAGCCTGGCTTTTACTTGATTTAAAACAAAACTACAATGCTAAAGCTTTACAATAATATTTATCAACTTATTTTCACAGCTTTATCAATGTAGCAGACAGAAGTATCATTGTTAATTTTGATTTCAAACAATTCTGCTTTTTCACCTTTAATTTGATTATTCAAGCCCTTAAGTAGGATACTTCTCAATGTTTTAAAACTACTCTCACCTGTCAAATCAAATCCTTTAATTTCAAAATCTGCAAAGCCAGTACTTTTCATTACTTCTATCATTTCTTTGGGTTTAATAAACTTATTCCAGTCATGAAGTCCGGGTGGTATATGCTTTAGGGTATCTTCTAAAAGCCAAATCATTATAAATTTAGACTTGAAATTTCTATTAATTGTGTCAAATAAAAATAATCCATCCTGTTTTAAAACTCGATAAGCTTCGGAAAAAACTTTTTTCCAATCTTCAACATGCTCTAATACGTCAAAGCACAAAACAACATCAAAGCTATTTTGTTGGTAGGGAAGGTTTTCAGCTAATGCTCGCTGATAATCAATTTTTAAATTACTTAATCTAGCATGTTGTTGGGCTATTTTAATTGAATTAAAAGATAAATCTATTCCAGATACATCAGCGTTTAGATTGGCTACAAATTCACAAGCTAGTCCTCCCCCACAGCCAATATCTAAAACTTTCAATCCTTTCCAATCTGGCACTAAATTAGAAAAAAACTCGAATTTTGACTTGTTTAGATGATTAGAAACATATAAAATTTCATCTTTATTCCACCATTTGTCTGCGTTCAAATCGTAGTATTCTAAATTATTTCTTTTCATTTTAGCCTCGCATAAAACGAAGTTAACCCATTTATGAAGTTAGTCAAATAACTTTCATTCATACAATAAATAAAAATTGGTAACGCCGAATATCAACAGTGATCCTGTTTAAGGGAGCCATTGTAATCCCTTATCCTGTAATTTTTGCTCGATATGCTGCATTTCCTGGATAGTTTTTCCAGTAACGATCGCATAAATTTCAGTGTAGATTTTCCCATATTTGGCCTTCTCTAAAGCCGACAGGATAATCAAGTCTTTGCGATCTAGTTCTTGTTTTAAAGTCCCTAAAATTGAATCTAATGTTCCTTCCATACGGTAGTCACTAGAATATTTAGCTACTTCCTTCCCCAGTTGCAATAGGGTATGACGCTGCAAGCATAACGGAGTCGATCCATTGACTCGGAAATTGGCATCGATCGCATAAAATTCTCCGTCTCGATCTTCCAACACATCGAACCCAATCACGCCGAAATAACCCTGTTTGTGAGCATACTGACCAATGGCAGCAATCATCTCAAAAAACTTGTTCATGTCAGTGTTGCGGTAGTCAATCAGTCCGCCTAAATAGTTGCCTTCTGGAGTGACAAGTTGGCTGGTAGTACCGATGAGGGTTATCTCTCCTAGCTTGTTGACATAAAACTGTACGCAGTAATTCTGCACTTCATTCTTGACGAACTCCGAAACAATAATCGTATCGAGCAACTTAATATCAAGATATTTCTTGATTTCTTCAAAACAGTAGTTAAAATCGCTGGGATTTTTGATGATATAAGTGCCTTCTCCTGAGAGTCCGTGGGACGTTTTAATTAAATAGGGGAATTCTGGTAATTCAATGTCTTCGAGATTGGTTTGGTGCAGATTGTAGCTCTTGTATTTTGGACATTGCACTCCCAGTTGGTCTAGGGTCACTTTGCTGAGTAAACGGTAATGAGTGTCTGGAGGAACAGCGTGTTTTTCAGGTTTGAGGCAATCAAAGGGAAATAAAGTAATCAGTTTGTCGAAGTGTTCGCTCTGGCTAAGGTCATCTAGATAAGTCGAGCAATTCATCATCGACCTATTGGAGTGGCTGCTAAAATGCTCTTGCCAGTAGCCAATGAGCGACTTTGACGGTGGTATAATCACAATTCCAGGAATGCGATCGCCTAACACAGCCAGATTTTTCCAAGGTTCCTTCTGACAAATCTTGTCGAAGGAGGTTTTGGTGGCTTCACTACTGCCATCTTGAATAAAATATTTTTTCCGGTTGGGATAAGCAGCCCAACTGCCAGTTGCAGGGTAATTTAAAATAAACCCATAAGATGCATCTGTGATGTCTTGAGCAAACAGATCAGAAAGAGTACTGCCTTGAAAATAATGAAAGTTGTATTTTGAGTTCATCTACTCCTCCGAGAAACCGCATCCATAAAGGGATGCGGTTGTTTATAAAAAATGATTTTCCTAGATTTCCAAGTAACACTAACTTGAAAAAAGGCTATATATTCAAACTTGAAAACTCAGACTGAATTTGGTTTCATTAATTACGCATAAACTTAGCGTAGCCAGACGTAACCCATTACGAATTGGTATGAGTTATTTCTTGGTAAAGGCAGCCACCTTGTCTTGCCCTGCGGTCATATAAGCACAAGCCATGTGTGATGAGTTATACGCCCAGCCAACGCGTCCTTGACGATCTATGAGGATGCACCCAGCTTCACCTTTAACCTTAGAAACCAAAGCGTCAATTGCCATCTGTGCTGCTTCATCTGGATGTCGATCGCCACTCAAAAAATCGATCGCAGTTTTAGCCAAAACCACCGGGATAATCGACTCGCCATCACCTGTTGTTGAGCAAGCGCCGATTTTATTATCAGCGTACAAACCACAGCCAACAAGCGCAGTGTCACCGACGCGACCTTGTTGCTGCTTCGTAGTCCCGCCAGTTGAAGTACCGGCAGCTAAGACGCCACTGCTATCTAAAGCTACACAACCTATGGTGTTGGGGCGATCGATAACTTTTCGATCTTCCTTCCACTGCTGCCATTGTTCTTCGGCTACTAAGTCTTCTTTTTTACACATTTCGGCACCACAATCTATGGCGAAGCGTTCTCCACCCCGCGCTACTAGCAGCCTGGGTTTTTCATCCATAATTTTTCGGGCAACCGAAATTGGATGACGTATACCTTGAACTGCTGCAACTGCTCCCCAACTTAAAGAGCCTTCCATAATCGCCGCGTCTAACTCCACTTCTCCGTCGCTGTTGAGAGTTGCACCAAGACCAGCGTTAAATGTCGGGTCAGCTTCTAGAACACGGGTAGCTGCTTCAACAGCTTCTGCGGCAGTACCTCCGCTAATTAGCACTGCCCAACCAGCTTCTACTGCTGCTGTGCAGCCTGCATTGTTGGCTGCAACTTTATCGTCTGTGATGGTTTTTGCTCCACCGTGAACAATGATGGTCGGTATCATATAATTTTTTCTTGTTAGTATGAATTTTGTGGAACTGCAATCGCCTTCACAGGTTCGTCAATTAGTTGCAGCGATCGCATTTTTAAAGTCTCTAAACCGAAGTGCTGGGTTGCTGATATAAACACAGCTTGGGGATAATCTTGTTGAACTCTAGCCCAGGTTTCGCTATCTACTTTGTCAACCTTGTTAAAAGCAAGCAAACTTTTTTCTGGAATCTCAGGCATTTCTTCGAGTATTTCCAGGACACTTGCAATATGGTTTTCCCAAGCTGGATGGGACAAATCCACAACATGAATCATGGCATCTGCCTCAACTACTTCCTCCAATGTGGCGCGAAACGCATCTATCAGTGGTGGTGGGAGTTCGTGAATAAACCCTACAGTATCTGTGAGCAAAATCGACCTGCGTTCATGTGTTTCTGGTTCTGTAATTATTACTTTGCGGGTTGTTGGGTCGAGGGTAGCAAATAGTTGGTCTGCGGTGTAAACTTCTGCATTGGTTAACACATTCAGTAAAGTAGATTTACCAGCATTGGTATAGCCAATTAATGCCAAAACCGGAATTTCTTGCTGTTGTCGTTGTTGTCTAATACGGGCGCGATGTGCTTGTAATTGGTTTACTTCTTCCTGTAGTTGAGCAATTCGCCGTTGAATTGTTCGCCGTTCCGTCTCTAGTTTTGTTTCACCAGGGCCTCGCGTACCAATTCCCGCACCTAATCGAGACATTTCCTGACCGCGACCGCGCAACCGAGGTAACATATATTCGAGTTGCGCCAGTTCTACTTGTAATTTACCCTCTTGAGTGCGAGCGCGTTGAGCGAAAATATCCAGAATTACTTCTGTGCGGTCTACAACTCGGATGCCAATCTCTTGTTCTAAATTGCGGGCTTGAGATGCAGAAATATCTCGGTCAAAAACGATTAGATTAGCTCTTACTTTTTGAGCCAAAAGGGTAATTTCTTCAATTTTTCCCTTACCTACCACTGTTTGGGGATGGGCGCGATCACGTTTTTGCCGCATTGTATCGAGTACAATTCCCCCAGCACTTTCAACCAAACGCACTAGTTCTGCAAGTCCATCTTCAAATCGCTGAACAGAAACATCTTCTGTCTGCACTCCTACCAGCAACACCCTGTCTTGATCGGAAACAATTTCTTGAGATAGGAATATTCCATCCCCTGCGTCAACAATTTCTCTTTCCCATTCATGAACTAGTTCATCAAATTCCTGTTCGGTTAGATCGTCCAAACTTAAAGGAGGTGAAATTACCCAAGGACTTTCTGAATCGGGGAAAAGGTAAGTTAGAAAAGCTTCTTTTACTTCGCCATCAATTGTGGTTAATATGACAAGAGCATCTAAGCGCTGACGCATCATTGCAATCAATGCAGCTTCATCAGGTGGTGCTGATTTAACTTGAGTAGCAACACAACGGATTCCGCTTAAACGTTCTGCACTGCGCCGGGGTAATTCTTCAGGTGCAAGTTGAGTTTGACTGGGTGTTCCGACAGCAATTCGGATAACTTGCCCACGCCGATTTAGATAACAACAAATCGAGTGATGAATTTGTTGACTGATTGTAGCTAAGACTTGAGCAAATTCTGGCGTAATAAATCTATCTGCTGGTTGATTTTGCTCATAAAGCTGTTGCAGCCGTTTAATCTGACTAGCTTTGATGCCCTGAACATTGCCATAAATTTTTTGCATAAAACTAACAATTTAAAGTTTAGTTTTTATCTGTGTATATTGTTATTTTGGTCTTTTTAAATTCTGATTTAATCTACCAAGAGAAATAAGCAACTTAGCTATAGATAATTACCTCAAAATAAAGGTTCTAGAAAATCGTTTATAGACCAATGAACTGATATCATGTCCGGCTAATTAGTTATAATTTCCAAATCTAGGCAGAAAACCCAAAAGCCCCTCCCCTCTGCCCCTCTGCGGTCTTAATGATAAGTCTTTAACCGGACATGATATGAGGTATCAACCAAGAATGAGACTGTAAACGTGTAAGTTTCACTCTGGTTAACGTAAACACAACAGCAGAGGTGCAGAGAACATAGACTCGAAGTCCTTAATTTACGTACAATTATTGTTCATTAGCCACCTAGAATGCAAAAGTGCGATCGCTTCTTCTTTTTGTTTGGCTTCGACTTCGATCCACGGTGCTTGGTGGTAAACGTTAGGCATATCGGTAATCAAGTCGCTATGTTTTCTGTCATTGAAAGCTTGCTCACCATTGGAAATATGGACTAATTGCCAATCTGGATTTTTCCAAGTTTCTCGCGCTGCGTAAAACATGGATGCTACACTTGGATGATCGTAGCTATCCAAATTTTCGTGGCAAATATGGTGATGGGCATCAAATACCATCGGCACACTAGCTTGCTGACATACTGCTAAAATTTCATCGGCACTATAGGCGTATTCATCGTTTTCTAGAGTCAAGCGGCTTTTAATGTTTTCTGGTAGTTCAGAAATTACTTTTATTAGTTGTTCAGCCCGTTGAGATTTGCCACCATGAATATTCATCAATGACCAAGGCGATCGCGGTAATCCCAGTAAGTCAAGTATACGTGCATGTCCTGCTAAATTATTGATACTTGCCTGTACCACTTCAGGAGAATCAGAACTCAGCACTACATATTGATCTGGATGCAACACCATTCTGATACTCAATGCATTTGCTCGTTCACCGATTGTTGCTAAATCAGCGCTCATTGCCTCTAATATATTTGCGCCGATTTCGTCTTCTAAGTCACTTAGGGGAAATAAATTAGAAGACATCCGATAAAGCTGAATTTTATTCTGCTGACAAAAGGAGAGGGCATCATGTAAGCGCTGTAAATTATGCCGATACAGTTCACTCAGGGCACTTTCGCGATCGCTAAGGGAAAGTTTTAAGTATCGGGTGCGCGTCATTGTCCGAAAGCGCACTTGTTTGTCTGAGGTGATGCAAACTAGCCCTAAATAGGGCAGTGTACTTTTTTGGCACTGCTGTGCATTAGGTAAATTTGGAAACTCGATTACGCTCATTAACTAATACTAACTGATACTTGTTTTAAGACATTCTTTAATTTAAACAAGTTCTTCCATTGGCTTACGAATACCTAAAGAAGGAATTTCTAAGCCTTACAGGATGTTTTAAATTGTCTTTACTTATGTCGTTGTTGATGCCATTGCCAAGCATGGGCGATAATTTCGTTTAGATTAGGATACTCTGGATGCCAGCCCAATATTTTAGTTGCTTTGTCGCTGCTGCCAACTAAAATAGGAGGGTCGCCTGGTCTGCGATCGCGTTCTTCTATTTTAATTTCTTTGCCTGTTATCTCTTTAGCTGTTTCTATCACTTCTCTGACTGAAAAACCACTGCCATTTCCTAAATTAAATACTTCGCTCTCTCCACCTTTGAGCAGATATTCTAAACCTAAAATATGGGCTTGTGCCAAGTCAGTCACATGAATATAATCGCGGATACAAGTCCCGTCAGGTGTAGGGTAATCAGTACCGAAAATCAAAATAGATTCGCGCTTACCAAAAGCAGTTAGTAGTACTAATGGTATAAGATGAGTTTCAGGTTCGTGGTCTTCACCCAACAACCCATTAGGGTCAGCACCTGCGGCATTAAAATAGCGAAAACGTACAGACTTCAAATTGTAGGCTGCATCAAAATCAGATAGAATTCTTTCTACCATCCACTTGCTAGTAGCATAAGGACTAATGGGATCTTGCGGATGGTCTTCGGTTAGGGGAACGAACTTTGGTACACCATAAAGAGCGCAAGTAGAAGAAAAGATAAATTTATTAACTGATGCAGCAATCATTGCTTCTAAAAGTGTCAGAGTGCCTGCAACATTATTTTGGTAATATTTAGCTGGATCGGTGACAGATTCACCCACTGCAATATAAGCAGCAAAATGCATAACCGCAGTTATATTGTGAGTTGAAAATATATCATCGAGAAGAGAGCGATCGCTCATATCTCCAACAATTAATTTTACTTGCAAAACTTCTTCTACAAGTTCTCGATGTCCGTTCGACAGATTATCTAAAACAATTACTTCATAACCCGCGTTTTTCAAGGCTAATACAGCATGGGAGCCAATATATCCGGCTCCTCCCGTTACTAAAATAGTTGACATAATTTTGCGATGGGAAATTGGGAATGGGGAATGGGGCAAAACAGTTCTGAGTGCTGAGTAAAGAGTTAGGAGTTAGGAGTTAGGAGTTAAGAGTTAGGAGTTAAGAATTTTCCCCCTGCTCCCCGGTCACTGAGCGTAGTCGAAGTGCTGCTCCCCTGCCTCCCCTTAAAATTAGATTGCAAGACTACTAATTTCTTTCTTCCAAGTAGCGAGAAATTGCACTGTCAAGGTTTGGCATTAATTCACCTCGATTGCTGCCAAGAACGCTGTAAGCTGGGCGGGGAGCAATCCAACCAAGTTCTTGCGTAGGAAGAGCAATTAGATTGCTGACACTCACACCTGCTTTTTTAGCTGCCAATCGGGCTAAGTCAGACCAAGCTACAGCACTTTTGTTAGTCAAATGCCACAAACCTTTCTCGCCATCAATCAGCAAATCAAGGCTGGTATGGACAAGATCGGGTACATAAGTAGGCGAGACGATCGCATCTTCGGCTGCGACAAAAGTATTTCCAGCAGCTAATTGTCGTAGGGCGATCGTCACAAAATTGTAATCATCCCACGGGCCGAAAAAGGCGCTGGTGCGAATCACTAGCGATGCCGGATGAGCTTGTAACACTAACTTTTCTGCCAAAACTTTGCTGCACCCGTATACATTGAGGGGCGCAACAGTATCAGTTTCGACATAAGGATTAGACTCAGCACCATCGAATACCAAATCTGAAGAGAAAGTTAGCAGCCCTACATGATGTTGAGCGCAAGCAGCAGCTAAAATCGCTGCCCCTTCAGCGTTTACCTTCAAACAAATATCAGGTTCGCGTTCGGCATCGTCCACCCGGACGTATCCCGCAGCGTTCACAACTGCCCACGGTTGTAACTCGGCAAGTAATTTATTGACGGAAGCAGGATTGGCAATATCCATATCTTGGCGTCTGAGTAGGCAATATGAAATTCCCCGCACTTCACACAACCGAGCAAAAGCCTTGCCTAGAGTTCCTGTGGCTCCCACGATCGCCAAGGGACGAAGAGTTGCAGGGGAGGAAAACGGGAGAGATGGGGGAGATATGCGACAACTGACGGCTGGATATAATAGGCGCTCTTCTCGATGCCACCATCCTGGTGTACCAAGTAGTGGATGGTTGGGTTTATGCCCAGTGGCTAAATCTCGCACCATCTTGGCGATCGCAGTCTGTCTAGGCTGTGGCGATCGCAAATCAAATACACCTGGCTCGTAGTATCCTGCGGAGCGAGTCACTAAACTATTCCAATCGTAGCTGCCCAAAAGTGCCCAAACAGTTACAGCGCGAACATCTGCGCCCTGGTTTCGTAATTCTTGGGCTGCATTCCACACTTCATTGAGCCAGCGTAGCTGCTCCTCACGGGTGCAACTCAGGTGAACTTCAGTGACAGCAAAGGGTAGTTTGTAACGTTCCCATGTCTCTTTGAGCAATGTGCGCGGCCCTGCCAAACCCTCAGCGCAAACTCGCACTGCCTCTACATCTGCATACTTGTCCCGACCATTACCACCATGCGTCCAAGCTGGATAGTTTTCTAAGTTTTCATCTAAAAAACGCTCGCTTGTCAGGTAATGGTTAATGCCGATGATGTCAGGCGGACAGGTATATTGCAAAAATTCTTCAAGTTCAGTCTCGCTGATGCCACAGTTGCGCAAGTAACCCCACATGGGATGAGTTGGGTTGATTCGACCGCATAATAAATCAAGACTCAACCAACGACGCTCGTTTTCTAGTTCTGCTTGGTAAACCAGCTTTGGTGTACTATGAGTTTTACCCAAATCCTCTGTTTGTACGAGTTGGGCATTGGGATTGATTTCCCGGATTGCCTGCATTGAAAGAGCGATCGCTTTACACTCCCCTAACAATGCACGGGCGAAGGTTAAATCGTCCTTTCCGTGGGGATACCAGTGACCATACATCCCACTGAATCGCGCTGTTGTCAGTGGCTCATTTACAGGTGTGTAATGTGTTATCCAAGGATAGCGTTCTGCAACCGCACGAGCAAACACCGCTAGTTTCTCAGGAAATTCTGGATCTACTAAGCTGGTATCACGCGGCCCACTGCCATGATGCACTAGCCCCACAATTGGGCAGATACCGAGTTCGCGCAAGCGTCCCAGCCGTTCATCTGCCCACGACCAATCAGCATTCTCTAAACCATTGGGTGCTATCCGTTCCCAAATTACTGGATAGCGGATGGCGTGTATACCTAGTTGGGCAAATAAATCTAGGTCATCCAAGCGCGTTGCATGACCATTACGTTCTAACTGATCGAGATACTCTTCACCCACACGATTAACCGTACACTCTACACCAGCCCAAACTTCTAGAGGAAGTTTGGAATCAGGAGTGTTGAGTGTCGAGTTGAAAGCAGAAATCATAATTTACAACTCAAGCTGATATTTTATTTATCAAGAAAGGCAGAGTTTTGTAGGGGAGCCAGTGTGTTGCGGAGGTTCTCTCCGTTGTAGCAACTGGCGTTGTGTTATGTCGGTAACACACCATCCTAGATTTTTGGTGCGTTACCGACATTAGCACCCTATTAAATACAGAGCTGTCCTAATTACGAATTAATGCGATATGCAATTTATTCTTAGAACCCTGCTTCCATTCCTCTCCTCCACAGGGCTATGGTGTACACACAAGCCTGAAATAGCTGATTAATCAAGGATTTTACCCCACCCTAACCCTCCCCTTATAAAGGGGAGGGAACAAGATTCTCTTATTTCCCCCCTTTATAAGGGGGGATTAAGGGGGGTAATTCGACTTACATATACAAAACCTTTGATTCTTGCTCCCCTTCCCTTGTAGGGAAGGGGCTGGGGGTTAGGTTTGAAAGAAAGTTGCACAGGCGTGAATTACGAATTATTTAAGCCTTAACCCCAATTTGCTTGTACACAGACAGAGCTTGAGCAACACATTGATCCATGTTGTAGTACTTGTAGGTCGCTAATCGTCCTACAAAATAGATCCCTGGAGTTTCATCTGCCAGCACCTTGTATTTCTTGTAAATTTCCTGATTCTCAGGACGCGGTACAGGATAATAAGGGTCTCCCTCAGCTTGAGGAAACTCGTAAACAATGCTAGTTTTTGAATGTTCCTGACCAGTCAAGTATTTAAACTCTGTCACACGAGTATAAAGCTGTTCATTGGGATAGTTAATTACTGGCGCTGATTGAAACACATTCGTGTTGTGCGTCTCATGCTTGAAATCAAGCGAGCGATAGGGTAGTTTGCCGTAGCGATAATCAAAGTATTCGTCAACCGGCCCGGAGTAAACCATCTCGCGGCAAGGTATAGCTTTTTGAATTTCTTGATAATCAGTGTTGAGCATTACCTTGATGTTCGGGTGATTGAGCATATTCTCGAACATCCGGGTAAAGCCGTGCAGTGGCATTGCCTGGTAACTATCGGTAAAATAGCGATCGTCACGATTGGTACGAGTCGGAATTCTGGCAATTACTGATTTGTCAAGTTCCGAAGGGTCGAGTCCCCATTGCTTACGGGTATAATTACGGAAAAACTTTTCATACAGTACTCGACCAACTTTGCTTACCACCACATCTTCACTAGTGCGGATGTATTCTACGGGTTCAGCAAGCGATTTATAAAACTCTTCCACCTCAAATGAATTGAGATTCATGCCATACAGCTTGTTGATGGTGTCGAGGTTGATCGGAATTGGAACAAGTTGCCCGTCTACACTGGCAAGGACACGATGTTCGTAAGACCGCCACTGAGTAAAGCGTGAGAGGTATTCAAAGACTTCGCGGGAGTTGGTGTGAAAGATGTGGGGGCCGTATTTGTGTACAAGAATGCCATCATCGTTGTAATGATCGTAGGCATTGCCACCGATGTGGTTACGCTTGTCTACAACCAGCACCTTTTTACCAGACTGAGTTGCCAAACGTTCTGCAATGACGCTACCAGAAAAACCAGCGCCGACAACCAAGTAATCGAAGACAAAATCTCTGGTAATGATATTTGGTGCTTGTTTACCAGCCGCACCTGTGGAGTTAGCTTTGTCTTCACCATCACGGGCCGCGATCGCAGAGTCAATCAACTTCATCATTGATGCCCAAGTGCGATCCCAAGAAATCTTTTCTAAAAAGACATCTACTCGACTCAACCATTCTGAGGCTGGGGTATCCTCTTGCATTGCAAGTTCTGCGGCGGTAACAAACTCAGAAACTGTATCTGCAATTCGTACCAGCTTCGATTCTCCGTAAGGACGCACTACATCTCGAATTGAGGTAGATACTACAGGTCTACCTGCGGCAAGATATTCTGGAGTTTTGGTCGGGCTAATGAAGCGTGTTGACTCGTTACGCGCAAACGGCAACATTGCCAAGTCCCAGCCTGCTAAATAGGCAGGTAAGTCTTTATAGTCTCTGCCACCGAGATAATGAATATTTTCATGCTGTGGCAGATTTGCTGGATCGATTTTGACAACTGGCCCAATAATTACTAAATGCCAATCGGGGCGTGCTTCGGCAATACCTGCAAGCAGTTCAATATCCATCCGTTCATCAATTACGCCAAAGAAACCAAGACGAGGATGAGGAATATGAGCTTGATCTTCTGGTTCTTGAACATTTCTTGCCTGGCCAAAATGGGGAACATCTACACTGCTAGGAAAGGCATAAACGTTGGGGTGCTGGTTCACTTTACTTTCGTAAAGGCTTTGTCCCCCTGTAAATACTAAGTCTGCACGCCTGAATAGTTCGGCTTCGTAATTCTTTAAAGTGGGTGATGCGCCGTGGAATGCAGACAATTCATCCATGCAATCGTAAACCACGGCTTGGGGTTGCAAGTGGCGGGTAAAAGCGATCGCCATTGGTGTGTAATACCAACAAATGTATTTGTTGATGTTATGCTGTGCAAATAAATTATTAATTAGTACTTGTAAATCTGCGTTGATTGCTTCTTCACTTAAACCTTGTGGTAGGTGTGGCACAACCACAACTACTCCACTAGAATCTTCGTTGATGTCCAATTTTCCCAAGGGTTCTTGAGAAAAAATCGGCTCCTCAATAAAGAAGACTCGCTTTCCTTGAGCGCACCGAGTTAGTAAGTGTTGTGGTCTTTGATAGACAAAATTCCAGCGTAAATGAGATAAGCAAACTATATCAGGTGTGTCTTTAAAGGTTTCTGTTGATTGAACTTTTTTATTAGACGAAGTTAAATTCAACAGCGATATATTTGATGATTGCGTTTCAGCTAACTGCGATCGCTTTGTTTTACGCTGCTTGGGCGAAATAACATTGCTGACACCGTTGTTTTTGACTTGAGATTTTTCACTTGTCATAGTTCGTCTCATTATTTAAATTATTAATTTTGACTAGCCAAACGCTAATACCTTTTCTTTGTAAAGCAGCACCAAGCTTACTTCCAGGCAATAGCTTGCAACATATTTTGCTGCTTTTCAATATCGAATCGGTATACTCAATACTTCGTTGCACTAAATAATAAAATACTGTTTTATATCTAATTTTTTCATCTATCCAAATAAATATAAAGTTACTTTCTTTGTTAAGTCCTAAGCACTATATTTTTATCAACATCTGAAAATTAATTGATTATTGATTTATGTAACGATTTTTTTATTTATAAACCTATGCATATATAGTTGCTTTTGTCTGTTCGCTTTCGTACACAATATTATTAAAATAATTATTTTTAGTATTAAAATTAATAATCTATGGTTATTGATTAATTTTGTCCTAAATTTATATATCAATTGGCTATTTTTTAAGCATTAAAAAGGTATTTTTTTACAATATTGTTATTTCGGATACATATTATTGTAACAATTATTTTAGAACCTATAGTAGATGAAGTAATTTCTTTTATTGTTGCTTTCTTAGAAACAAGTATTATAAATTTCACCCTGATGATATATATGTTCTCTCAGCCTTGGGTAGGTTAAAAGCTTTTTGACTATATGTACAATTGCTCGTAATTCAATTCATAAACCTCAAGCGATCGCTTCTAATGATGCTAATCCGTGAAGCGATCGCTTTTCTCTCAATATTTCTTAAATAAAATAGGTAATGCAGCAAGTGTAAGCATTGATCTTCAAAAGTCATAATGTTGCTTTTTAGTGCAATACAGTTCAGTTAAGGCTAAAACTCTTTGCGAAAGTCAATTTTTTAACGAACCGCAAAGGACGCAAAGAGAAGAAAGAAATGCTTAACCCAACCGTATTGCTTTTTAGTGGCAGTCAATATTAATAAATTAAGTAACAACATTTCTGGATTTAGAAGTTTCTCCTTTCTTAATAATGTAAGTTTATTTTTTTAATTAAAATTATTACTTTAGATGTAAAAACTCAAACTCAATCTTAAATCTCCTGACAGAGAATACATTGAAACCTGTGACAGATAATTGCAAGTTTCATATTAGCTACAAGCTTAGTTATCACTCCATTAGTCGAGGGAATTACGAGTAATGAATGCAAGTGTTTTGTCAACACCTAAGTTCAGTAGCGGTCAAAAGGTAGAGTTTATTGGCAAAGAAGGCAATATCAAAAATTACCGACCTTAGTCAGGTAACTGGGTTTATTTACTAGAGATGCCTATGGGTTTAGAGCCAGAAATGGGTCGGGTTGGTTATGAAACTATGATTTGGCTATCTGAGGTAGATATCTATTCGCTATTCAATGATTTTTCTCAGAATAGAATGCTAAATCATGAGCAAAAAATGCCCTTTTTGGAAGTGGTTCAAGCAATGAGATATGACGAGAATACAAATAATTAATCAGTAAATCTTGTTGAATGTAAGAAAAAGCATGGAAGTGAAATTTGCTCAAAGCTATAAGCCTTGCTTGAAATAGTATTCATTACTTTTGATAGAGTGAAATATATGAAAGACAAAGTTGAATTATAAATATTATGCTTTAGACAGTTAGCTAAAGGCAATCTATTTATATCTATTAACAAATTAGATTCTCATGATTTCTCAGCTAGCTGTTACTATTTCGTAAAGATCTACGCACTTACCAAAAGAAAAAATGGAAAACATTAACCAGGCAAAAATGATCGAGCGTTACGTTGCTTTGGCTATCGGAATCAGTTATTTACTTTTAGGTTTAGCTGGATTCATACCAGCTTTGGTTTCATTACCAGGAACGAACGAATCTTTTGTTCCACTTGATGAATCTTCTGGTGCTTATTCTGCGGGTTTTGGTTATATCTTTGGTGCAATTCCCACCAACTTTTTGCATAACATTGTACGTTGCGCCGTAGGATTGTTAGGAATTACTTCTTACAACAATACTACCACTGCGCGTCTATTCAATCGTGGTTTTGCAGTTTCTTATGCATTGCTGGCGATCGTCGGATTGTTGCCTTTGGGTAAGACATTTTTCGGCTTAATGCCATTGTTCGGTGCTAATGTTTTGCTTAATGCATTAGCAGCGATCGCAGCTGGCTACTACAGTGTTGTTATACCAGCCAAAGTGAGCGGTGTTAATGTATCGCAAAATCTTTAATAGTTGCTGATAGTCTGCGGTGTCCAGGTAGGGCCATTGCAAGATGGCCCTTCTGGTTTCCAGATCAGCATATCTAAACAGATTTGCCGCATATCCATGTTTTGCGTCCAAGCATGGTAGACAACATACTCAGTCTTACCATCTGGTCCAAGAACAATAGAATTATGTCCCGGCCCGATAACAAAATTAGGAACAGACTTTAGCACCCGTGGCCCAGTTTCGTTACCTGCATCAGAGTAAGGCCCCATCACGTTGTCAGCAATGCCATAATCTACACCGTAGTTCTCAGTTTCCCAGCGTCCACCACTATAAAAGCAGTAATATTTACCTTCATGCTTACGAACGCAGGGGCCTTCTAAAGTATGCCAATCATAAATTTCACCATACATCAAACGGTTAGCTAAAAACCGTTGCCAATCAGATCGCGCACGTAAAACCACTTTCCCTTCACCAGCAAGTTTAGTCATGGTTCGGAGTTTGTCTACAACTAATGCTGTACCAGCACGCACTCCATCCGATGTATCCAGAAAGTCACGGGCGTAAAACAAATACCACTGTCCATCGTCATCCTGAAATGGGTGCGGATCGATCGCAAAAGGACAGGACTTTGGATCTACGACTGGCTCACCAACATCTTGATATGGCCCTAACGGAGTATCGCTTGTAGCTACACGTAACTGATGATTCTTATCTTCATGCCCTACAGAATAGTAGAGATAAAATTGGCGATCGCTGTAAGCAACTTCGGGGGCCCAAAAATTATCGCCAAGGGCGGGATCTGGCCGTTGTAGCGCGTTACCAACATAATCCCAGTTTACAAAGTCGAAGGAGCGTAACAGAGGAAAGACACGCGATTTGTTATCGGAGTTAACATTTGCTGCGTCCGCGATTTCATCTACCGTTCCTTCTGCTTCTGCTGCACCAGTACCGATCGCATAATATACGCCTTCGTGTTGCCAAACAAAAGGATCGGCAAAATAACCTTTGTAGACTGGATTAGTATAGGTTTGCATCTTAATTATCTATGGAATGACAAAAATCCTTCTTCCACTAGTGGTTAGTCAAGTTAAGTTTGCCGGGTTTGTAGTGAGGGCTTTAACGCTTAAATCAAGGACTAAAGTCCTGACTACAAACTTATTTACCAAGCATTGTTGCCTTGAAAAACTACTAGTATTTGAAATTCACGTAAGTCTCGACTTTGTTCTTAGGTAAGCTTTCTACTAGCTGACACCGTAGCATCTGCTTTAGTTTTTCTGGGAGACTATCATAATAGTCTTGTGGGAGAGTCAAATCTACCTTTGGTGTGTGCAACCAATGCATGGCATAGCCCATGACTACCATCGGCCTTGGGTGGTTTGTCCGATTTGGGGAACCCCGATGTAGTGCTAAAGGCGATCGCACCATCACGTCACCAGGCTGCATATAAAAGGATTCCATCGGAATTTCACCACTGGCAACTTTTTCTAATCCTTCTTCACGCGGTATAACATGAGTACCACGCGCCATTTGGAACGGGCCGTTTTCTGCGGTTACTTCCACAAGGGGAAAGTTAACTGCAAGGGCGTAAAGTGGTGTGACTATGCGATCGCTAAACAATGGGCGAAAATCCCGATGGGTTTCCTGATAATCTGAACCTTGGAATGGAACATCAACTCCCATCTGAACCATCACGTATTCTTGGTAAAACACGCGATCTAAAATACCCATAATCACTGGATTGGCAAAAACTAACTCATTAGCAAATGGGTAAATCCAAGGCAAGGTTAGATAGTAGCGGGAAACTTCACGAGGAGCCAACCCACCTGGTTGATTTTGACGCTCGTGAAATAATTTTTCAAAAGCTTGTGCCCACTCGTCAATTAATTTTTGCTCAAAAACACCAGGAATGACACAAATTCCATCTTGATTCAGTTCTTGAGCAAATCGGTCTAGGTCGGTAGCTGAATATTTCGCTATACCGCCTATACTTTGAACCATCTTTTTTATCCTCTTCAACTTATAACTAGAGGCGTATTAATATCAGACCTCTAGGAGATTTTTTATTGCTTGTCGATAGTAGCGCACTATTTTTAAAATTGGTGGCTTATGCCAATCCTCTGTAACAATTAATTTATATTAATTATAACGAATTACTTAACATAACTAAACTCTTTTACACTCCAGACAATGCAATGCGATCGCCTGGCTTTGAAGGGCATCTCACAGTCACAATGCAGTTGGACTCTGCAAACCATCAATAGACACACCTGCATACATCAGCACATCGGCAGCTTTACGGGCGAAGGTAAGTGCGACTGCTAGCCCAATTCCAGAGTTACCACTTGTGAGTATGGCGGCAATGCCATCGCAGTTTTCCAAAACCGCGATCGGAATTTTTGCTATAGCTATTAGTCCTTGTCAAAAAATTGTCATAAATTTTCTCGATCTGTACTTGAGTGAATAGCTTTGTTCAAATCCCGCAGCAATTCTTCTTCTGCATCCCGCTCTTGCTTGAGTTCTCGAATCATTTCTTGACTAGAACCAATTAGCAAGCCTGCAACTGCACCAACGATCGCATATTTTTGCTCTAAATCTTTATACATTTGACTTGTGTAAGGGCAAGGAAGTAAATTAGCAATAATAAAGCCAATTCCTGCACCTACAAATGCTGTCACAAAGGCAGAAAAAACGATTAATTTAGCGTTCATTTGCTTCGCTCCCATGCTTAGAGCTTTGCTAAATTATCAGGAGATACTCTACATTGTGTCAGTGGTTCCCAAAGTTACAGCTTAATCTTTACCTCTTGTAATAATACCGATTCTGGGTTGAGTTGGTACTGAACCCCACCCCCAACACCCTCCCCGCTCTTCGAGAGTCCAGGGTGGTTTCATACAAGCAGAGAAAAAATGAAACTAGCTTTTTAAGTACAGCTTTGCGTAAAAGCGTGGTGTTTTTAATACAAGCCGATGCATTAACAAGGCCGCGGCCGCATTCACAATACAAGCCAATGTATTAACAAGGCCGCGGCCGCATTCACAATACAAGCCGATGTATTAACAAGGCCGCGGCCGCATTCACAATACAAGCCGATGCATTAACAAGGCCGCGGCCGCATTCACAATACAAGCCGATGTATTAACAATAGACCTGCCTTAAAAATAGAGGCTGAAACAACGCAAAATCTTTCCAAGATCATTTTCATTGTTCCTTGTGAGCGCAGCTCATGGAGTCTCTTGCAAAAAGCAATGAAAGCAAGAGGTATAATAACCAATCTTTTGTCTTGACGGCGATTCATCGCGTTTCTTGCCTTAACCCTCTTCCTTTTTTACTTACTCGAATCATTACGTTTGTTATCATCAGCATTCTGCTTGATAATTACAGATGAATGTTGATGAGCATTCGTCGTTCCCGCAGCGTCTCCAACTGGAGTTGGCATCGCTCTTGATTGTCCATCTTCGTTTCCATCTGGGGATGGCGGTTGGGAAGGTTTAGCAGGTTTTTTCTTCAAGAAGCGTTCTTCTAAAGTCTTGATGATTACGTACAGGACTGGAACAATCAGCAAACTCAAAATCGTTGCTACGAGTAACCCGCCAAACAAAGCTGTTCCTAACGACCAGCGTGAGGCAGAACCGGCTCCGGTGGCAATTACCAGGGGGAAAAATCCCAGCAAGGAGGCGCTTGAAGTCATTACAATCGGTCGAAATCTTTCTTGCGCTGCGGTTACGGCTGCTTGTCGAATTGTCATACCTTGTTCAAGACCTTGATTGGCAAACTCGACGATCAAAATTGCGTTCTTCGACGCTAGTCCAATCAGCATCACTAAGGCCACGTTTGCGTAGACATCATTTACCAAACCGCGCAAAGATAAGGCACTCAATGCGCCTAACAACGCTAACGGTACAGTTAACAAAATAATCGCCGGATCGATATAACTTTCATACTGAGCAGCCAGCGTTAGAAATACCATAATGATCCCGAAGCCAAAAATCAAAATCCCCAAGTTACCTGCACTTAATTCTTCGCGAGCGGTTCCAATCCAATCACTGCCAACCCCCTGTATTGCTGCTTCAGTCACCGCTTGTTGCATTGCCTGAATTGCCTGTCCACTACTGTAGCCCGATGCTTCTCTACCTTGTAAATCGATCGCGCGGAAGCCGTTGTAATGGGAAATTACAGATGGGCCTGTAGTAGGTGTGATTTTTGCAACTTCACTCAATGGAACCATTTGGTTATTTGCCGATCGCACATAAAGCCGCTGAATATCATCTGGCGATCGCCGATAGTTAGCATCTGCCTGAACATATACGCGGTAGCTACGCTGTCCCAAGGTAAAATCGTTAACATACTGGGAGCCAATTGCAGCCCCAAGTGTGGTGACAGCTTGTTGAAAATCGATGTTAAGCGCTTCTAAACGAGTGCGATCGAAGTCAATTTGAAACTGTGGTGTACTAGCAGTAAACTGTGTAAAAACGCCGCCTTTGAGCGCTGGTTTTTGATTTGCTTGGGCTAGCACCGCTTGAGCATTCGCAAAAAAATCATTGATTGTTAATCTTCCGTTGGTACGGTCTTCTAGCTGTAACTCAAATCCCCCTAAAGTACTAAAGCCTTGAATCGGTGGGGGACTGACTGCGGTGATAATAGCTTCTGGAATCGTTGCAAATTCTTTATTTATTCGGGCTAAGATTCCAGAGGCAGTTTGATCGGGTTGAGTGCGCTCCTCCCACGGCTTGAGTTTTGCAAAGAACACACCGCGATTTGAACCACTACCTGCAAAGCCAAATCCCGAAGTGGCGAAAACGTTACTCACCTCTGGTTCTTTTTCGAGAATTTGTTCGAGTTTGGTAATTACTTGGTCGGTATAGTTGAGGGCAACTCCATCTGGCCCTTGAATAATACCTAAGACAATTCCCTGGTCTTCACTCGGAACAAATCCGGTGGGAACATGGGTAAACATAAAATAAGTTGCAGCTAAACCAACCACAAATAATCCAATTACCGCATAACGAACGCGAATTAGAAAATTCACGATCGCTAAATACTTGTCAATAATCCATTGTAAAATTTGATTGAAACGGCCAAAAAACCAGCCAAGCGGGCCGCGTGCAGGTCGAGGCGGGCGGAGCAAAATTGCCGATATACTGGGACTAAAGGAAAGAGCATTAAACGTTGAGATGGCGATTGAAAAAGCAATAATCAACGCGAACTGTTGATACATTTTTCCTGTCGAACCTGGGAAAAATGCCACCGGGATAAAAACTGCCATCAATACCAACGACGTTGAAACTACCGCTCCGGTAAGTTCATCCATTGCCTCGATTGATGCTTGCAGTGGTCGCATTCCCTGTTCAACTTTGCGGGCGATCGCTTCAACAACGATAATCGCATCATCTACAACTAATCCTGTTGCCAAAATTAAGCCGAATAACGTCAAATTATTCAACGAAAATTTAAATATATAAGCGAATGCTAACGCCCCAATCAGTGAAACAGGAATGGAAACCAGGGGAATAATTGTGGCTCGCCAGTTTTGCAGAAACAGAAAAATCACCAGTACGACAAGAGCGATCGCTTCAACTAGTGTTTTCAATACTTCTTCGAGTGACGCTTGCACAAATCCCACGGTATCGTAGACAATCTGGGCTTTTAAGCCTGGTGGAAAGTCTTTCATCAACTCATTCATCTGAGCCTGAACATTTTTCGCCACATCCAGGGCGTTACTACCAGGTAACTGATAAATTGCTATCCCAATCGACGGCTTACCATTATTTCTGGCATTGCTGCTGTAAGTCTCCGAGCCAAGTTCTGCACGACCCACATCTTGGAGTTTAATTAAATTGCCATTACTTCCGGCTTGAATAACTAGATTTTCAAACTCTGACGCATTTTTAAATTGACCATTGACTCGCAACGGAATTTCATAACTTTGACCTGGAGGGATAGGCGATTGACCTAACGTTCCTGCTCCGGCGAGAATGTTTTGCGATCGCAATGCCGTAGAGACATCTGCCACAGTTAAGCCTCGACTTGCTAGTGCATTCGGATCGAGCCACAACCTCATTGCATATTGCTTTTCACCAAAAATTGTTAAATCCCCAACTCCCGGCGTTCTCAGCAGTTGGTCTCGCAAATTCAGATCGATATAGTTACTAATAAACAGCGCGTCATACTCATTATTTTCGGGATAAAGAGCATACACTAACAAAATACTTGTAGAAGATGTTTGTGCTGTCACACCGAATTGTTGCACCGTTGTTGGTAGGCGAGGTGTAGCACGGGCGAGACGATTTTGGACGTTAACTTGAGCAATATTTTTATCTGTCTGTGAGCCAAAATATACTGAAATTTGGCTACTACCTGCTGAACTGTTCGAGGTCATGTACTGCATTCCCTCAACACCGTTAATCTGTCGCTCCAGCGTAGTTGTCACCGCAGTTTCGACAGTTTCCACATCCGCCCCAGTATAGGAAGCTGAGACTTGAACGCGAATCGGCGCAATATCTGGCAAGTAATTAAGCGGCAGCAACGGAATACATACGCCACCGACAATCAGAATCAGTAGAGTGCAAACGGTAGTTAATACCGGGCGTTTAATGAAGGTATTCGCGATCGAAAAAATCATAAATTATCGATCCTGGATTTATGACACTGGTTGGATTGGTGCGCCTTCTCTAAGTTTGAGAATGCCAGAAGTTACAATCGTTTCGCCGGATTTAAGCCCATCGATCACTTGATAATTGGGCCCTTGAATATCTCCCAGGTGCACTAAACGCTGATGCACAACTTGCTGCTGTTTTCCATTGACGGTTTTGTTTTCGGTGACAAACACAAAACTTTGTCCACCAATGCGAGAAATTGCAACGGTGGGAATCAAGATACCTGGTTGTCGATTCCAAATCACGCGAGCTCTAACATATTGTCCATCGCGCAATCGCCCTTGTGAATTCCGAAAGCGGGCTTTGCTCAAAACTGACTGTTGGTTAGAACTTACATTTGGAGAAATGTAGCTAATCGCACCTGTACCAATCACTTGCTGGGTGGTGGGATCGATTAACTGCACGGGTAAGTTCGTTTGTAATTGGCGCAATCGATTTGAGGGTATAGAAAGATTAAGATCCAGTGAATCGTTTTGTGTGAGTGTGGTGATTGTTTGTCCGATGTTGACATAATCTCCAACCTTGACCGGAAATTCACCAACAACACCAGTAATGGGTGCTACCACTTGCTTGAAATTGAGGCTGACTCGCGCCGCAGCCGTGCTTGCTTGAGCTTGGCGGATATTTGCCTGTGCTTGGCGGACGGCTGCCCTAGCTGCTGCGACTTGCTTTTCGGAAGTTTGCAGGTCTGCTTGAGCAGTTTGTAAATTATTTCTACCAATGTCTAACTCTTGTCTTGCTATGGCTCCTTCGTTGACCAACTGTTGGCTACGATTGAACTGTGTCCGTTGCAGTTGAACATTTGCAGCCGCTTTGGTGCGTTGGGCTTCGGCTTGTTGTTGCTCTGCTTGAGCAGTAGCCAATGCTGCTTGCACCGAATTAGCAGCCGCGATCGAACTGGCGACATTGGCCTGAGCCTGATCTAAACTTAAAGATGCGATCGGCGTACCCTGCTGCACTCGCTGACCACTCGACACGAGAATTGATTCGATTCGACCCTGAGTTTGGGGCTGTAATATGACTTTTTGCTGCGCCTCCAACGACCCGACAAACTCGGAACTTTCTTCAATTGTGCCTGCGTCAATTGTCTGAAGTTTTACTGGCAATGCTGGCGGGGTTTGAGCATTAGCTGCCGGATCGTTTTTTTGACAACCACTCGTCAATGCTGTGAGCATTAGTACGATAACTAATACTGGATTTGCAAGTAATAGGCTTAAGTATTTAAGTAGATAATCACGTTTTGGCATGAAACAAAATACTGATTAGTTAAATTTATACACTGTATAATTTTTGCGTCTAAATTCAAGGGATTAAGAAAGCCTCCAGCTTTGCTGCAATACAGCATAATTCAGAATTCAGAAGTAATATTATGTCCGCTTGATTACTTATTAAACCGGAATCACCCCACCCCCAACCCTCCCCGCAGGCCTACGGTGTACACACAAGTTATCGAATCACTACCAGTCCTCGAATTACCCCACCCTAACCCTCCCCGTATGTATTGGGGAGGGAACGAGATTCTCTTGTTTCCCCCCTTGGAAAGGGCAGGGAACGACAAGATTCTCTTGTTTCCCCCCAATGCATCGGGGGGATTAAGGGGGGTAATTCGACTTGTGTGTACACCGTAGCCCCGCAGGCGGGGAGGGGAGACAAAGCACAGCTTTGGCGGGGTGGGGTTCTTTCCTTATGGGTAATTTGGCGGACATGACATGATATCAAACAGGTTTTATACCTGGCTTTGAGACTTAGCTTATGTACTTTACTAACTTGAAATCCGCAATAAACTTTCTATATGTCTAGATATTTTGTCGATCGCATTAGATGCATCTTTCATGAAAATCACGGCTTTACGTGAAACAAACTCATCTTCAAAAAATCTTTAGATTAATACTATGTGAGTTCGACGGATTAAAAAAAATACCAAAGATAGAGATAATTAAGTTTGTAGGGTAGATATCAAAGATTTTTGAAAATGATAAGTAAGTCGGCACAATAAAAGCAAACTGTGTAAAGAAAAGTAAACAAGGCTCAAACCCTTTTTCCTTATGCTTTGCCCGATCGCAACGATAATTATTTAAGCCAACCTACTTAAGTCTCTGACTTTGTATCTTAAATCTGATGTTGAGAAGCAAAGTAATCCTGACAAATGAAGTGAGCATCGAACCTAATTAAAATTAATTATGCTCAATTACTTAGCAAAATAAGTCTTTGCCACTCCAGCCAATTCAACACTATCCCCTGGCTTTGAAGGCCATCTGACAGTCAAAATAGTGCAATCGGACTCAGCAACCCACCAATGGGACACACCCGCACACCAAAGAACATAATCACCTTCACGAGATAATAAAATTTCTCTATCTTCAAATTGCAGGCGAAATTCTCCGTGAATGAGAATTGAAAGCGTCGCAGCTTGGTTATTTACCGCCCATTCAGTTCTACTTTCACCTGCTTTGTGAACAGCCCATTTTACTTCTAGCATTTCCGTGGAACGCGGATCGTCTTCAGGGGTGATAAAGTGACCCATGAACCATCCCCAACGATTTACACCTTCAACGCCTGCGTTTCCATAAACAACTTTAGGCTGCATCACTTAACTCCAAAGAAGGAACCAAAATTTGCCCGCTGTAACCTGCTTGCTTGTATTGTTCAAGAACATGAGTTGCAATATCTTTGCTCTGGCCTGATTTAACCAAAGCAACACAAGCACCGCCAAAACCAGCACCTGTAAGTCTTGCACCAAACACTCCTTCTGTTTTCTGCAAAATCTCTACTAATGTATCCAGTGCAGGTACGGACACTTCGTAATCATCTCTCAAACTGGCGTGGGATGCGTTCATCAATTCGCCAAAGTGCTCAGATGTTACTCCCTGCAATACTTCCAAGACGCGGTTATCTTCTGTAACCACATGACGGGCACGCCGCCGTAGAGGTTCGGGTAATTTTTCTGTTACCTCAACGTCAGTAATATCTCGTAGTGCCTTAACTCCTAGCGATCGCGCCGCCTCTTCACACTCAGCCCGACGCTGGTTATAACCGCTAGTGGCAAGGGTGCGGGGTACACCGCTATCAATAACCAAAATCTCCGCGTTGTCAGGCAAAGGCATCACCCGGCGTTCTAAAGTCCGAGTATCTAAAAACAAGATATGTTCAGTATCAGCCAAACTAGAAGCCATCTGATCCATGATGCCGCACTGCACGCCAGCATAATGAATTTCTGCTTGCTGGGCAAATTGGGCGATTTCAACGTCATCAATGGGAAGCTTCAGAAGTTGGCGTAATCCCCGCAGTGTTGCCACTTCTAAAGCCGCGCTACTAGACAAACCCGAACCCATCGGAACCGATGATTTGACGTACACAGAAAGCGATGGTATTTTGTGTCCTGCTTTTTGCAAAACCTCAATACAGCCAAAAATATAACTGGCAAATCCAGACGGGGAATGGTTTATATCTAAAATGCTCACTTGCTCGTTGAGATTTTCCGAGTAAAAGTGATGATGACCATCGCTACTCAAACCTAGCTCTACCGTCGTAGATTGAGGAATCGCAGTTGGCAGAACGAAGCCATCGTTATAGTCGGTATGTTCGCCTAGTAAATTTACTCTTCCTGGCGCACTGGCTTCAGTTTCAGGTGGTTTACCAAATACTTGTTGAAAGTCCATAATTTTTAATTGTACAAAGGTACAGGGCGTAACCTTCCTTCTACCTCAACATTAGGAAAATTTGGATCGAAAGTTAAATTTTCCAACTTTCCATCCTTGAGAATCACAAAAGTATCTTCAATCTTTGCCCCTGCTAAACTAGGGTTCCAAGCAACAGCAATACCTTCTGTCAAAGTATCAGTAGTAGTTGGATTGGCGACGATTTCTCGCGCTAGATATCCAGTGGTTCCTCCTTGGTGATGTTCGCGGATGGCATTGGGAAATCCATGCTGCTCATAAGCCTGAGCTAGGGCGTGATAAACTGCATCGAGACTGGTTCCGGGTTGGCACAAATTCAAAACTACTGCTTCTATTTCACGCACATGGGAATGTAATTCGGCTCGTTCGTCTGAAAGCTTACCAAAACAAACAAATCGAGTCAGATTTGCATACAAACCGTAACCTCTCGCGCAAAACACCAGCATCGCTTGCTGTCCAATCTGTTCTGCGGTGGCTGTTGCATGACGGTATAGCGGTAAACGCCTCTCACCCGCTACCAGTGTCAGCGCTGGATGTAACCCTTGCGCCCATAAAGCCTCTGCACCCGCACCCGCTAATTGATATTCTGTCCAACTTGGCTTGGCGGCTTTGAGTACCTCTGTCATTGCAAGGCTCGCTTTTTGCCCGACTTGACGATATCGCTCTAATTCACTTGACATCATTACCCGTTTATAATTTTGCAGAGTTGGGGGTAACGGTTTTTCTAAATTGGAGATGGGGCGATCGCTAACTGTTTTTCCGCCGCCAGTTACATCACGAACGAAAGCCTCACGGGCAGCATAATCAGCCCAAGGGTTGACATATACCTTAAAATTAGCTGGCAGTTCTTCATCCTTAAGACGCTGCGCTTCAATTTCATCCGTCAATACCCAAGCCTCGTCAGTAGTTATTAATACTTCTGCTACGCCAGTTTCAGCAGTCAGCAGCACGGTATTAGAAGCACCAGCCGTTGCCCAAGCAAACCAGTCTGTACCACGCAAACGCAAGCCTTGCACTTCAGATTCACGCAAGGTTTGCCTGATTAACTCTAGCTTCTTGGAGACTTCTTCGTTCATAGGAAAAACACAGATAGATACAGATAATTATCAAATTTATCTAGGTCTGTCTGCGTCTGTCTGAGGTTGGTATTCCAAATGGTACACTAGCGATCGCAATTACTGCTGGATTACTCCTGCTTTAATATCTGCGGAATATAGGTTATAAATTTAACAAACCTCTGAAAAATGTAGTTAAGTTTTGAATTACTGGAATTTCCGATGTTTCAGCACCAATCCAATGATTATCACTAATACTTGTTTGATTAGTCTTACCTGGTTTCAAAACACTTACAACCGTGGCAATTATAGCCTTTTCTTGATCAAACGGTTTCCACTTTAAAGGCTTTTTATTTCTTCTTCAGAAAATTTATTTATATACTCTCTTGCTCTTTGCATATATTCAGGATAAACCAAATCTCCACAATCACAAATCAAAGTATCTAACACACCTTGTTGAGAATTATCTGGTAATATGTAAATTCCCAATCTTGGTGATCCTGCTATTACATTACCACTTTGACTAACTGTGGTGGGAAAATCAGGAAAATATTCTTTAAAGCCTTGATAATATTCTTCTGCAACTTGATCAGGTCTATCTTTATCAGCATCAGCTACAATCGCAAAAGCAAAAAGACTAGAACAATCAATATCAGATAATTTATCTTTCAAATTAGTAATTAAATTACTTCCTTCACCTGCATATATAGCCAAGGATATTCGGTCATTATATAATATTGTTGGCATATCTAATCTTAAATATAATTTTCCTGTTTTTGGAGGATATACAGGAATGAACTTGCGCCAAATTCCATTTAATTCAGATACATTACCGTCAAATTTAGAAAAGCCCAATAATTTACATAAAATTTTAGATATAAAAGCTTGATCATGATTTCCCTCAACACCAATTAAAACATATTCCCTACTCACCAACGCACCTCCTGACCTAATTCTTCTCTTAACCGTCTTAATCTATGTCCATCATGTCTGATTACTCTTGTTTTTTCTTCCTTTGGTTCTAACCGATAAAGCACTAAATCTGAATCAGATTCGGTTACTTCTAATAAAGCATCAACAGCTTCAAGACTATGGGTAGTTGCAAATAATTGAACATCCATTTCTGTACACCATTTAACCAGCCACTGAAAAGAACTTTGTAAGGCTTCCGTATGAATTGTTGATTCTAATTCATCAATCAAAAGAATACCACCTTTTACGCTGGCAAGTTTCAGAGCTATATGCAATAAACGACGAATACCATCTCCAAAAGTGCTAATCGGTGCAAGTCCTAGTTTTTCATGTTGAATATAAATATTAAATTGAGAACTAATAGATTCTGGAGATAGTAAAATTTCGATATCGGAAATGTTTGTATCCATCTGTTGTAATAATTTTACAACATCAGATTTAAAATTTTGAAACCTAGCTTCTGAAAGTAATCGAAATTGACCAATTGCTGAACGATGAGATGATGGTGTAACTGTGGCAGTATTCAAACTAGGCTCTCTGGTTCCTGAGAGTCTATATAAAGGTTCATCCTCCCATAGTGAAAAATATTCAACAAAAGTAGGTGATTCACCAAGTAAAGTTAACAGATGATCATTTTTTAATATCTCTATTTTTAAATCAATTCCCTTCCGAACTCCTGGGCTGTCTTCAGTTTCAATTTCTTGCTCATTATCGTTACCAATCTCTTCATCATTTGTACCACTAATATTTCTTGTATTGTTTCCTTCAGATAAACGTATTCCCTCCATTTCTTCATAACTTGCTATCAAATTCTTGACAGGAAATAAACCAGTGCTAGAAATAAGAATAATTGGTTTATAAGGTTCTACAGCAAACGAAGTATGATTTGTAAATAACCATCTTAGTGCATCAATAAGCGGAGTGCGCGCTCTAATATCCTGCTCTCTTTGACGTGCTGTACTCAGCCATGCTCTAATATCTAATGGATGACAGTAAATAGATAATGCTTCCAAAACACTGGTTTTACCTGAGTTATTAATACCAACAAGTAGGTTAATACGTCCGAGATCCTTTAGTTCTAAATCTCGAAGTCCTCTAAATTGATGAATTGTAATACTTTCTAAATTGCTCATAAGACTATTTTATCTCAAGCCTTATATCATAGATTATTTTTATGAACAATAAGCGCATCTTATGACAGATGCGCCTTGTTTTACTTGTATATCTTTCCTTTATGTGGAAATCAGCATTTCAATATCTACAGCCACAGCCTGTAACTCTTTCGCTTTCTCCTCTGGCAAAGCATCATTGGCAAACATTCCGGCTGCGAGTTCGGTTCCCGCCAGATATTTCAGCCTTTCGCTTGTCCGATATGGTGGAAAAAACTCGGCGTGTAAATGCGCTTCAGGATGCGCTAAACCGTCAGTTGGTGCTTGGAACCAAGCCATCAAGTAAGGAAATGGGCGATTCCACAAACCGTCATACTTGAGAGTGACAGTTTTTAACGCTTTGGCAAGTCCCCAACGTTGTTCTGGGGTAAGTTCCGTAAAAGTACCAACTGGCTCTTTTGGTGCAATCCAGACTTCATAGGGGTAACGAGCGCAGACTGGGACAAATGCGATCGCATACTCATCTTGATAAATAATCCGTTGATTGTCTGCAATCTCCTTTTGAATCAAGTCTTGCAGTAAACCCCGTTGATGTTCTTTATAATACTCCTGCTGCATTGCCAGCATTCGCGCTGGAACAGGCGGTATAAAAGGATAGGCGTAAATTTGCCCGTGGGGATGGTGCAATGTTACACCCACCTCTACCCCTTTATTTTCAAAGGGCAGCACATACTGAATTTCAGGATTTAATCCTAGTTCGCGGGTGCGATCGCCCCACACTTCTAACAGCAAATCTAGATGATCCAACTGTAAGGAACTCAGAGAGGCGCGGGCATCTTGAGTAAAAACCACTACCTCACAGGCTCCACTAGCTGGTAACGTTTCCACGATTATATCAGGTGGATTGTTGGCTGTCAGACTCATTGAAGGAAAGCGGTTATCGAACACTGCCACGTCATACTTACCTTGGGGTAGTTCCGTTGGAAACTCAGGGTTGGTGGTAGGTGCGAGGGGATTATATTCTGGGGGCGGCATGAATGTCCGCCCTTGACGGTGACTGGCATAAGCTACCCATTCCCCCCGCAAGGGGTGCCAGCGCAGGTGGGGATTAGCTTGCACTGGCTCATTACTAGGGCTAGTAGCTTCTAACTGACTAGTAATTGGGTAGCGACTGTATAACTTTAGTTTGCGTCCGTCGGGCTTTAACAGCTTGTGGGAGTACATAAACCTTGTCCTGAGAGGGTTGCTGCGCGGATTGCCTCAATGGGAAATTTCGGCGTGCGATCGCCGTACAATAAACCGTTAGCTTCTTGGAAGGTATCAGTTAATTGTGTGTAACAGAATCCGCTAAATAGCTCAATGTTATTAACTGTTTCCAAGAGAGCCGCGTATTTCATTTCTAATTCGGAGATATTCGAGCAGTTTTCATACCCCCAAGCTTGATCTGCATGAGGTTGATCGAGAGGGGCATAAGCAATACCACCAAACTCGGTCAACATTACTGGTTGTCCCTGGTGGGGATAGTTATCTAAGGTGAGGATACGTCCTCCAGGGCGGCTACGCTCAAATAAATCCGATATCTGAATATCCGGTCTGTAGCGATGGGCTAATCGCTCAGGGTGGCGGTCATAGTCGTGAATAGCGAGGATATCGGTATCCGTACTTTCCCAACCATCGTTACCAATTACTGGGCGAGTCGGATCGAGAGTCTTGGTCAAATGATACATTGCCAAAACGTAGTTACGATGAGCCGCCGTCTCAGTCAAATTTGGCACACCCCAAGATTCATTAAACGGCACCCACGCCACAATACAAGGATGGCTAACATCTCGCTTGATGATTTCTGTCCACTCACGCGTCATCCGTTCCACGGCTTTCGGCGTAAAGCGGTAAGCACTGGGCATCTCCTCCCATACTAACAACCCTAAAACGTCTGCCCAATATAAAAAGCGGGGGTCTTCAATTTTTTGGTGTTTGCGTACTCCGTTAAAACCCATAGCTTTGACGAGTTCTACATCACGTCGTAATGCTTCGTCATTGGGTGGAGTCATTAATGTCTCAGGCCAATAGCCTTGGTCGAGAACTAGCCGGAGATAGTAGGGGCGACCGTTGAGCATAAAGCGATCGCGTTGAATGCTGACAGTCCGCATCGCTGTATAAGATTCCACTTCATCTAAAAGACGATCTTTATCCCATAGCTGAATTTGGGCATCTATCAGCGTCGGCTTTTCTGGACTCCACAGTAATTCATTACGGCAGTCGTCAATACCCGGATCGCTCAGAACAATGCGACGGCAAATTTCCCCATTGAATACTTCATAACTATCGCTTGCTAACACGCGATCGCCAGCGCGGAGTTTAATTTTAATTTGTACACCCGAAGTCGGTAAATTACCAGCCAGCCCAACTTCAAACCCAATTTCCCAGCGTTCGCAGTCGGGAATCCAACGAAGATTACCGATATAAGTCTCACCTACGCGTTCCAGCCAGACAGTCTGCCAAATACCGCTCGTGCGAGGATACCAAATACTATGTGGTTTCAATTGCCAATCTTGTTTACCACGAGGTTTGGCGAGATCGTGCGGATCGTCTTGCGCCCACACTGTTACCTTTGTTGTACCAGTGTCATTTAAGGCATGGGTAATATCGAGACTGAAAGAGGTGTGTCCGCCTTCATGCTCGGCTATGTATTTATCGTTTACCCACACACGAGCGCGATAGTCTACAGCGCCAAAATGTAACACTAATCTACCGTCCCCTGGTGGTGTTTCAAATTCGCGCTCGTACCAGCAGTTTGGATGAAACCCGTGATCATTAATCCCACTTTTGGTAGATTCGGGCGCATAAGGAACTTCTATATGATGAAACCATTGGCTAAAATCGCCGGGTTCAACGCATTTTCCTTGGTCATCAAATGCGAATTTCCACTGCCCATTTAAAGTTTGCCAGTGCGATCGCTTTAACAATGGTCGGGGGTGTGCTGCTGTTAAGTCCACAAAATTACTATCAGTTTTAGAGGCTAATTTAACCTCAGGATTTTCCAAATCTAACAATTTCATCAAATTTCCTCCTTATCCATAACTCAATCAACCCCTGCTATAGATTAAATCCAGACCCAAATATTGGATTCCGGTACATAGCATGAGTTTTTATCCAATCGATGAACGACGGATCGAGCTAGCAGCATTATATTTTTTTGTAGTCAATACTGATACCTTCCCCACTTAGGTGTTGAAGTATAGCAATAAGTTTATATACCCCTAGCTCGTGACATTATGGCATACACATTACCAATCTTTGCCAGGTTATCTAAAAAAAGCATTAAATTTAGGTGCCTAATTACTATCATAAATCTGCCACAGAATAAAGTACGTGTCATGAAAATTTTATTTATATAAATTGCTTAAGTAAATTTTTTAAAATCATTTATTAGTCAATAAGCATTAGCAAACAAAAGAAAAATAACTAAAATCAGGTTATATAAGGGAATAACGGAACCATTCATCGCATATTGCTAGATAAATAGTCTTTTTACCTGCAACCACGCCAATTTTGAAAATCAAGTCAAGTTTGCCAGTGCAAGTGCAACTGAGTTGCACAGATGCTTGGTGGCATCAATTAAGCCTGCTAGTGATTGGTATCGCAAGAGACACTACAGAAACACTTGCATTTGTTGCATCCTAAGCGCTACATCTTAGATCCTTGGGTAGAAAACAGCTCAAACCTTTATCATTCAAGTAATGACTGCTAACAGTTAACTTCATACCATTGAAGGTTATGTTGTCCGGCCAGGATTACACATTCTCAGTTACGAGCAACTCAAGTTGCTACGAGAGCAAACACAGCATCATTTTCAGCTTGAATCTCTAGTTAGCCAAGGTATCATTAAGTTGACTGGTTAATAATTGTCAACTCACTTGCAATTCATCTCATCACCTACCCAATAACCCGGATTTCTCACCACATCTCTCAAAACCTTGTGCAGGGGAGGAGGGGAGCAGGGGAGAGTTCTTGTACAAGTTTTTTTCCCTATGCTCCTCGGTCATTGAGCGTAGCCGTTGGTGTGGTCACTGAGCCTAGTCGAAGTGCAGCCTCTCGTAGAGAAGTGCTGCCTCTGTGCATCTCTGATCTCAAGCTTGTGAGAAATGCGGGATAAGCAGGTGATGAGATGAATTGCTGTATTAGCTAAGTTCTAAGTAGGTGAGTTTGAACGCTCTATTTGCTGACGAATGGTATCAATAGAAGCATTAATACCAGCCAGTTTGGACTCTAAATCATCTCGCATCCAAATCAAGAATTTTAATTTCCGCTCTAAGCTAGCTTTGTGCGAAATGGGTTCGCTTCCATAACATGGATTACCCCAAAAAGGAAACATAGTTTACCTCTAAATTTAGCTTTTGTAAGAGTGCAATACATTGCACCATTACATTCTGACGAATAACAATCAGACTGGTGTAGGTAACAACCGACCATTATTGTGCGTGCTTAACGAACTTTTGCTCAAAGTTGTCTCTTGAATTGGTGGAGGTATTTGACCAAATTGCCATCAACTCTTTCCACTTCTTTTCTAAGGGGGAAAGGGTAAAGGTTAAAGGGAAAGGGTAATTCTATCGTTGCTTTCCCCTTTACCCCTTACCCCTTACCCAACTTCTGCAAGAAGTCTAATGAATGTGAAGCGCCCACAAATCAACGTACTTATATCAGTAAATACTTCTAATAATAGATGACTTGGTGGAAGGGAAAGGGATAATGCTGAAAGGCGTCATATTCTAAGACCAATTACTGAGTAAGAAATTATTTTATGAGAACCAGAAAGCTAGGCAAACAAGGGTTAGAAGTTTCAGTTATCGGACTTGGTTGTATGGGAATGTCTGAGTTCTATAGTGGTCGTGATGAAATCGAGGCGATCGCGACAATTCATCGGGCGTTAGAACTTGGAGTTAATTTTCTTGATACTGCTGATATGTATGGGCCGTTTACCAACGAGGAACTAGTAGGCAGAGCAATTAAAGATCGCCGAGATCGAGTAGTTTTAGCAACTAAATTTGGCAATGTCCGTACTGAAGATGGTGGTTTTAAAGGGGTTGATGGTAGACCAGAATATGTGCATCAAGCTTGCGATGCCTCGTTAAAACGTCTGGGAGTGGAAGTGATTGACCTCTATTATCAGCATCGGGTAGATCCAACTGTCCCTATTGAAGATACTGTCGGGGCAATGGCAGAGTTAGTCAAGCTGGGAAAAGTTCGTTATTTGGGGCTTTCGGAAGCTGCCCCGGCGACGATTCGACGGGCTGTAGCAGTTCACCCCATTACTGCACTGCAAACAGAATACTCTCTTTGGAGTCGAGAGCCAGAGGATGAAATTTTACCTACCGTGCGGGAATTAGGAATTGGGTTTGTTCCCTACAGCCCATTAGGAAGAGGGTTTTTATCAGGTGCGATCGCTAGCCCTAACGATCTTGCACCTGATGACTATAGAAGAAATTCTCCTCGCTTTCAAGGCGAGAATTTTTATAAAAACCTGGAATTAGTAGAGCAAGTCAAAGAGATCGCCAGCGAAAAAGGAGTAACTTCTAGTCAGCTTGCTTTAGCATGGCTATTTGCTCAAGGAGAAGATATTGTCCCAATCCCTGGTACAAAACGCCGTACTTACTTGGAGGAGAATATTGCAGCTACCGAAATTATCCTGACTGAGCAAGATTTGAATCGATTGGAAACAGTTGCACCAAAAAATGTGGCAGCTGGCGATCGCTATCCTGACATGAGTAGTGTTAACCGTTGATCCATCTGAGTGGTAGAGTATTTTTTCAAATTCCGCTTTAGATGCACAAGCAGACATTACCGCAGTTTAACAAAGTAATCACCCAGAATTCTCAGAGGAAATGTCTAAAATAGCGTAGGCGCAGCCCGTCGTAGACATCGCTATTTTATCGGCTATATGTCTGGATACTCATTCAATCATCTGGAAACTGCCAGCACGAGATATGTTCAATATCTTTGCTGCTGCATTTACTACAGACTGCATCAATCACAGAGTCCACCTATTCATAGTTGCAACTACGACAATGACAGAAAATGTTATTGCGGTTAGCCATTTCAATACCTTGATGCCATTGTTACAGTTGAGAAGAGTCTGGAAAAGCTTCTGACATTTTATCAAACCTTATTCATGTCATAGTCTACATTATGAGCCTAACAAGACCCAAAGTGAAGAACTCAATAGTAATTGCCCTGACGATCGCCGCATCTATAGCCCTATCGCCTGTTAGTATTGCTGGTACTGTTCAAGGTTCAACCCATACTATCAAAATGTCTTCATTTAACCTCAATTCTCAAAAATGGCAAAACCGCGTACTACTACTCTTTGCGCCATCTGTTGATAACCATAACTATCAGCAACAGATGCAGGTATTTAAACAGTATCAAAACGATTTTAAAGAGCGGGATTTAGTTCTTGTTCAAGTTTTGGCAACAGATAAAAGCTATGCCAACGAACAGTTAATAGATGAGTCTTATGCTGCCAATTTGCGAAATCGCTTTGGGGTTGATCAAGAAAATTTTCGCGTCATTTTAATCGGCAAAGATGGTGGTGTTAAGCGCCAAGAAACTACACCAGTCGAAGGGACAGCAATTTTTGAGCAAATTGACGCTATGCCTATGCGTCAGCAAGAAATGCAAGAACGATAAATTTGTAAAGCAGTTGGTTTTCTTGTTTAACACTAATGCAAGTACAGGCAATTGCCCTTTACTACAAATTCTACGCCAATCCCTATGTGCAAACCTCTTACAGCACCAGAACTCTACAAGTTGAGATTAAGTGTTAACCTACAAAAGTATCTCCTTTGAAACCTGAGTTCAATGCTTTAAGTAGATGAGAACAATCATTAAAAATGCATATACTGCAATTATCAAGCAATGAATTTATTAGCTCCTGGTTCAGACCTACTAGGAGCTTTTTTTATTATCTATTTCACTTCAGAGAGTTCATCAGGAGAAGTAATAGCGTTCATCCTCAAGGCTATCGATCATTGCTTCTGTTGGTAGATTGAATGTCAATATTTGGATTGCTATTGTGTATTTGTCACTAAAAAACGTTTATCAAATAAAAACAATGAATATTCTTGCTTGGATTGTTTTAGGTCTAATTGCTGGTGCGATTGCAAAGGCTATCTACCCTGGTCATCAAGGCGGCGGAATTTTAGGAACTATTTTATTAGGAATAGTTGGTGCTTTTATTGGTGGTAGTTTGGGTGTATTCTTCAGTACAGGAAGCTTTGCTCTAGCGGCTCCCTCTTTGAGTATTCCCGGTATTGCAGTAGCAGTTCTGGGCGCAATTGTTGCAGTCTTCTTGTGGAACGCATTAACTAGCCGCAGTGCTTTGTAATAAATTAAAATTAACTAATTTATAACTTACGCACTTTTTGTCTTACCTGTCAATGCGTAAGTTCTATTTATCAACAATTCTTGACATAATTTGCTGCTTGTCGTGTTCATAGCCTCAACATTATCAACCTGAATAATGTTGAGGCTATAATTTTATTTTGGATACCCTATCTGTCGCAAACATTTTTTGAATTGGTATTAGATAAGTCGTAAATTTCTACCTTACAGACTGATAATGTCTGCGGCAACAACAGCAACAACACGTTAAATCACAAATTTTATACTTGTAATCTAACTTAAATTTGTTTGGTGCATAGGCATAGCCCGTCATAGACATCGCTTGGCAGGATAATTAAAAACTTGGGTTAGCGATCGCAATCTATTATTTATACGTATATTATCTAAACTATGGTCATATTTAATACTTAAAAATAATGATTTACTAACAATAGTATTAAGTTATTAAATACTAATAATGTGTAAATAGATTAAGCTTGCCTCTCACCTATTTGCTATGAAATTTAATCAAGAGGTAGTTACGATTCCCAGTGTACAACTTTGACAACTGTCCACAATACTGTTGCATGTATCAAGGTCATGGTAATATTATCTTACTGTCAGGGAGATATTATTTTATACATCAATTTGTAACCATGCTGAAAGAGCTAGTTAGGTGCGCTACCTCGAAAAAACAAAAAATTATTCAACCTACCCAGGAAATCAACAAAAGCCCTAACGTGCAAAGCACAGAGCTTTTTAAACTCTGCTTATATAAGGTACTAAAGAGCTAACTAAAGCTCTTTTTTAGGAATCATCAGAGCCAGTAATAAAGGCATAAAACCCTCTTAGGATGGCAAAAAATTAGACAAGAGTAAATAGAAAAGTTTTGACACAATGTCAATAGTTTTTTGTATATGTAAAAATATCAAAAAGCCGAATTTGTCTTATCAATAAGACGTTAGCATTGTGTGTTTTATATTGCTTCTCTTTGCGCTTAATTACCTATGTATAAAAGTCCTATTTGATTAGTGAAAACTTAAGCTACCCTCGATCAAATCAGGCAAACAGTTAAATTTAACAAATAAATTAGGACTGCTAGATCAATCTTGATCTAGTAAAAATTCGATTATTTACAAAGTCAGTAAGAGTAACAGGAAAAACATGAATATCATAGTTCGTTTGTTTGGAGCGATCGTTCTCCAAGTATCTGCGTTGGCTGCAATGTCTAGCATGGCAATGTCTGATGACAAGCCCTTTCGCGTCAATACCCAACAGACACCTGCTGTTTATCCACGAAAAACAACACAGCCCTTTCGCGTCAATACTCAGCAGACACCTGCTGTTTATCCACGAAAAACAACACAGAGGATTTGCTCTTTAGATCCCATTGAAGATTTATTACCTCCACCACAAACTAAGACAAGTAATTCTTTGCTTTCTTACCTTGCTGAACAGGGTTTTACACAAAATAAAGAGGGTTCCTGGGTCTGTTATGCCAACGATCCTAAAAAAGAAGGGCGTTACTTTACTTTATTTAAGGTCAAACAAGTTAATAGCAGGCTCATAGCAAGTTCTTTCCTAGATGAAGGCAGTCTGATTCAAGGGCAGGAAAATCGTAGCTTGGACTTCTTTATGATGCTGATTGAGCGTCATACGAATAGTACTAAAGAGAATCGTCAAGGCATACGTAGATATCTACAAGCCTTCGTTTCCTTAGTCAAGGAAGGGAAGATCAAACCTACACGTCGTGGGTATCTTTTTGACCAACCAAACAGGGCTATGGTCTTATATCACACACTCTCATCAGGAAACCTTAAAGGTACAGGAATCACGATCAACATTTATTTACCTAAGAGTTGAATTGAGGAAGTAGGGGAGCAAAGGAGCAGAGGGGAATGGCACTAAGTTAAGACACAGCCCTTCCCCTGACTGGTTCCCAGCCTGGAGGCTGGGAACCCATTCTGGGAGGCTCTGCCTCCTCTTTCTTGACGAGAGGCAGAGCCTCTCTGAATACATTCCCAGTCTTAAGACTGGGAACGAGACTAAACAAGTCTTTGGGCTTTTCTTAGTGCCATTCGGAGCAGAGGGGCAGAGGTGACTTGGGGACAAGTCAGAACTTACAACAAATCTTTCCCTTGTCCCCAAGTCCTCTTTCCCATGCCCAATCCCCAATTAAATTGCTGTTGTTTAGTGGAGGTGCATCTTGTCTAGATCAATTGTTCAAAAAATTGCGATGCCAAAAGTGGTTCGCTTTGCAGCGATCGCATTTTCATCTGTTGCAGTAGTACTCACTACGTGTCAGTCTGCTTTTGCACAGCTAAATGTTGGACGCTATGGCATCCAACAAGGACTGGAGTCTGAGTATCTCCAGTACCAACTTAATAACCAGAATTTGAGCCGGATGCGAGTCATTCCTGGATGTGATGTGGGATTTGGTCTGACTTGCAATAAGACTGGATCGGTAATCCAACGATTAGTGGAGTTAAACAATGGGACTAGTTATCAAAACCTTCTGATCCGAGCAGCTGGTGGGGAGAGAAACTTCCAGAATTTCGCTAGTTTCTACGGCAATAATCCCAATCTCTCTGCGGTGCCTTACGCCTCATTTTGGAGAAATGCATCTCCCGCAATCATGGATGGATCTCAATACCTTCTTGGACAACCTTATGGTCGCAATCCAGTAGAAGGACTCGGACTTGTAACCAAGCAGTTCTACTGGGCACCATACTCAGGAGTCAATGACTCTGTTAGCCTTCGTAGTGGGTTACTAGACCTGAAATTGTCATACGGACGACTGCTGTTTGAAGAGGCCTCAAAAATTTCCAATATTCAAGAGCAGATTCAGTCTCTAGGTCTGTCGCCAGAGATGACAAATTTTTATTTAGATAAAATCTCTACAGGCTTGGATGCGTTGAGTGCTGGAGATCAGAACCAACTCCAACAGAAGATTTTTGAAGTCCTATCCTTTCCATACTCCGAAGATGGTGGGGAACTTGGACGCCCCAATAATGCGATTCCAGCGGAATTTAATCAGCTCTTAGGAGAAGATATCGCAGGAGATACTTTGCTAAGTGACAATCCATTGGCCTTGGATGGAGAAACAATAGCTTTTGATGCTTTCCCTGGCTCTACGGGAGATGTCTTGGTACCAGACAGTTCTAATTCCTTTCCACTTTGGCCAATAATCGGCGTTGGGGGTCTTGGTTTAATTCTGTTTCTACTACTGAGTGGCGATAGTTCTTCAGCTCAACCATCGACACCTGTTTCTTCAGATCAACCACCTGCACCTGTTTCTCCAGAAAATACACCTTTGTCTCTGACCAGTAAAGGCGAATGCGATCTGACCCCTAGTGGTAATGGTTCCAATCACACACAGATTGTTGAGATTCCGTGTAATGTTACTCCTCAAACCCCCACGGAAGTGAGGAAGGTAATGGAGCCATCAACGATCAAAGCGCTTGTATTGCTAATTGTTCTACTATGGATAGTCCGTAACAAACACCGAACTTTAAAAATCCTGAATTCGTAATTATGTTACATAAGGGGATTTAGCGAAAAGTTAGAGCGCTAGTTTCCAGCGATGTCTACGACAATCAACGTCTACGAGCATCAGGCTTAGAAAGAAATAATTAACCACTTAGGTTAGCACAGTTGGCTGTGCTAACCTACCTGCGTCACTCATTCAAATGAGAATGGCGAATACGTTTCTATTATGGGAATGTCTGGTTCTGGCAAGTCTACGTTGATGAATATCATCGGTTGCCTCGATCGCTCAACATCTGGACATTATGTTTTAGAAGGCAGCGTTCAGTTCGGGGAGCGTCCCGTAGAGGAGGAAAGGTATCGCCTGTTAATCTGCGGCCAATTCACCACATTCCACCAATTATCCAAATACTCAGCCCGACGGTTGCGATATTTTAGGTAATAAGCGTGTTCCCATAGATCGTTACCCATAATCGGATATGAACCCTCCATAATTGGGTTATCCTGATTTGCTGTGGTGACAATCTGGAGTTGCTTTTGAGGATTGCGTACTAGCCACACCCAACCACTACCGAAACGAGCTGCACCTGCTGCATTAAATTGTTTTTTAAAGGCATCAAAGCTGCCAAAAGTTTTGTTAATTTCTTGAGCGATCGCGCCTGATGGTTGTCCTCCACCTTGGGGACTCATGAGTTGCCAAAAAATCGTGTGGTTGAGATGACCACCAGCGTTATTACGTACCTTTGTGCGAATATCTTCAGGTACGCTGTTCAAATTCACTAGCAAACCTTCAACACTTCTTTTTTGCAAATCTGGATACTGTTTCAATGCATCATTTAAGTTCTTGACGTAACTAGCATGATGTGCGCCATGATGCAATTTCATCGTTTCAGCATCAATCGCTTTTCCTAGTGCCCCATAAGCATAAGGTAATGGTGGTAGCTGTGCGGGAGAAGCACTTAATGACCTATTAGGATAAGCTACAGTGGCAAATGATCTAGCTGTTGTTGGTGTAGAAGTTTGTGCCTCAGCTATTGGTACTAGTTCATGAGAAATTAGTAGAATAGTCAACACAATTGTTGTGAAGAAAAAAACTATTGTTTTTCGCCAAAATCTAATCATTAATTGTAGCCTCAAAATCAATCTTATTGGCTTATAACCCGATTCTAAACTGTTATTTCGCAGTTCAATTTAGCAAAATCTTATATATATTACCTTAGTTGGTAGTTAATTCGAGCAAAATATACACATAGCTGAAATTTTATTTTTTCAGCTTATAATTCAAACCTTATAACTAAAATTTTTTTTAGACTAAGAATAATAATTATTCATACGACTCCTGATTCTATTATGCTATGGGAGTCTTAACTCGCTTATGCAAATATCCTGCTTACAGCATAATAGCTAGATTTTATCAACTATTTTAGCTAGGCTACGCTACTAAAACTTTTCTATTATTCAGCTTATTTTTTGCTTTTAATCTGTCTGTAGATCGCTGCAATATTGCGGGCATCATCAATACCGCGATGGTGTGTACCTTTTAATTCTATCCCCAACTCATTCAGAGCCTGTGCCATACCAAATTTTTTAGATACACCAAGATATTCCGAAAATTCCTCTTTGATATTTATATGTTCTGAAGTAAAAGGATAAGGAAAATTATGAAACGCACAATCTTGAATAAATTGTTTTTTGTCGTAATTGCCCCAAGAACAAAAAATATAGTCGGGAAATAACTTAATCCATTCTTTAAAGCGAGAAATTGCCTCTAAAAATTTTGGTGCTTCGTCAATATCTTGCTGGCGAATACTAGTCAATTCTGTGCAAAAGCCTGTCAGTTGGGGATGTCTCACAGGTTGGATGAATTGCTGAAACTCTGAATCAATTTCCCACGTTGTTCGATTGAGCATCACTGCACCGATTTCGATGATTTCCATTTGGTGACGGGGAATAGTTTTTTTGTTACAGCATGTCGCTTCCAAATCAACTATCAGATAATAGTGGGATATTTTAGTATTCATATTATGTAATAAAGATGATTAATCTTAGTAATTATTTATACGTGGTTTTTAATAATTACACAATTATTTTTGTAAGTTTGTTGTATGTATCATACTACAAAAATGTGATGCTTACAGCCTTTTTGATTTATTTGAACTACAGCTAGCTGTAAGACCACATTAAGGAAAGGGGATTTAGATTGATGAAAAAGGTTTAACCCAACGGAATTGAATAGCGAGATCAAGAGCGATCGCAGCCAGTGCAAACCATAACAAACTTTCTGCCGCCAACACCAAAAAAGGCCAAATTGTGCTGATAGAATTCCACCCAAGTTCTATCTGAGTTAATCCGCGCACCAAGCCAAAGGCTAACACGCCACCAGCTTTGAGTTGAGGATTTTTATCAGAACGGATGATATAGCGGTAGGTGACACCAAATAGGAAACCAGTAAAAGTTGCAACTGCACCACTCACCAGCAAGCGCCAGTTAACATCATTTTGCAGACATACAAGCATCTGAAAATACTTTGCCAGTACGAAAGTATTCACCAGACTGGCGATCGCGAAGCTAAAACACACAGATGAACCCCCAACTATTCCAGCCTTGAGGGATTCTATGCGTTCTGCCATTAATTGAGGATCTAAAGTTGAATTCACTCTATATATAAATTAGGTATTGGAAATTGGGAAAACTCTTCCCCAATTTCCAATATGATAAATGCTAGAGCAGTTTTGTAATTAATCAAATGTTGTTCTCAAGTAGGAATTTTGATGATAAACTCAGTTCCCATACCAGGTTGAGAATTCACTTCTAAAACACCTTTGTGTTTCTCTACAACAATTTGATATGCGATAGACAAGCCAAGTCCAGTACCTTTTCCAACAGTTTTTGTCGTAAATAAAGGCTCAAACAAGCGTTTTTTAAGCCGTTCAGGAATACCAACCCCATTGTCAGCAATCCGAATTATAACTAATTGTTCAGAATCGATTTCTGTTGCAATTTTAATCTGAGGAATTAGATTGCTCATTTTACCTAGCATTATAGCTTCATCAAGGGCATCAACAGCATTTGCCAGAATGTTCATAAATACTTGATTCATCTGCCCTAGATAGCAGTTAACCTGTGGTAAGTCTCCATAATTTTTAATAACTTCGATGCCGGGGCGATCGCCATTAGCCTTGAGGCGGTGTTGTAAAATCATTAGTGTGCTATCTAGTCCTTGATGCAAATCAGCAGCTATTTTGGCATCACTATCCGAGCGAGAGAAGTTGCGGAGTGAATTAGAAAGGTTTTGAATTCGTTCACTTCCTATGTGGAGTGAGTTCAATATTTTTCCCATATCTTCGAGAACAAAGTTAAGATCCAAGCTCTTAATAGTATTGGTAATTTTGGTTGTTGGGTTGGGATACTCTTGTTCATATAGTAAAAGCAACTCAGTTACTGCTGTAATATATTCTTGCAAGGGTGGAATATTGCTAGAAATAAAGTTGATGGGGTTATTGATTTCATGGCCAATACCAGCGATTAGCTCTCCGAGTGTTGATAGTTTCTCTTGCTGCACTAGTTGGACTTGAGCTTTTTGCAAATCCTTGGTGCGATCGCTGACTTGTTGTTCCAAAGATTCAGTCAATTGTTTGAGTTGTAAATGTACGCGCACTCTTGCAATCACCTCCTCCTGTGCAAATGGTTTAGGGATATAGTCTACCGCGCCAAGGGAAAATCCCTTCGTTTTGCTTTCCGTATCTGCTAAGGCAGTGGTGAAAATAATCGGAATGTTTTGGGTAACAGGATTGGCTTTGAGACGGCGACAAGTTTCAAATCCGTCAATACCAGGCATTTGTACATCCAGTAAAATCAACTCTGGTTGATTGCGTTCGGCTTGAGCGATGGCACTTTCTCCATCGACTGCAACACGAAAACGAAAACCCTCACTATTGAGCGCTTCACACAAGACAGATAAATTTGTTGGATTATCATCCACAATCAAAATAAATCCGGTATCTGATATTTTGGGCATGATGAATTAACAATTGAAAATTAACTCAAATTAATTGATGTATTGTTGAATAAAAGAATTCAGGAATCAGAATTCAGAATGGGCTAAACGCCCCGCGATCGCTAACAGAATTGAATTAGCATAGCTAGTTAATAACTAGTCTTGAAATGCTTTTACAGCTCGTCTCATTTATTCTGACTACTGAATACTTACAATAAAATTTTCCAAACGTTTGAGTTGAAAATTACTAGCAAGTTGGACGAGCTGCTGGACAAAAATGCTTAAATGCTCGTCAGATTTAGAAAGTTCCTCGGCTAGTTCCAAAATTTTTTGAATATCGCCGTCTTGCGTTAGTTCGAGTAAATCTTGTAAAACCTCTTTGCCAGGATAAATCATCTCATTTTGTCGATCCAAAGCATCTGTATCGGTTTTTTTGATTTCATCTAGCTTCACATCAAAAATCCATTCCAGTTGCAAAAACTGTCGTAGCATTTCCAGCAACGTTTCAGCTTCTACAGGTTTTGGTAGAAATGCATTTGCACCTACATCAATACTCTTGTACTGGTCTGCTGCAAACACACTGGCTGAGGAAGCGATGACCGCAATCTCTTTAAATTGCTCAGACTGACGCAAACGTTCGATCAACTCAAATCCATTCAACATAGGCATCACGAGGTCAGTGATAATCAAGTCTGGTTTATGGGCTAGAGCTTTTTCCCATCCTTCCTGACCCTGACTAGCTTCTACAACATGAAACCCAACTGGCTCTAGTAAATTTACAATTACCGATCGATTTTCCCATTTGTCATCTGCAATCAAAATGGTGCGGCTTTGTCCTTGATAACCAATAATAGTTCCTTGCTCAACCGCTCTAGAAACCTTTGCCCAGTCTTTAGATTCTGGAAATTCTGCCTCGAACCAGAAAGTGCTACCTTTACCCAATTTACTTTGTACTTGAATTTGACTACCCATCAACAAAACAATGTTTTGGCTGATTGCTAATCCCAAGCCTGTACCTTCAGATTGTCGCTTTTGATTTCCCACTTGTTCAAAAGGTTGAAAGATTTTTTGGGCTTGTTCAGGGATTATCCCCGCACCAGTATCTATTACCTCAAAGCGAATTTTATAGTTAGTCTGTCCATTAGTATTTAATTCTTGAGCAATGACCTTAACTTTGAAGGTGACACTGCCTTCATTAGTAAATTTAATTGCATTACTAAGCAAGTTAATCAGAACTTGCCGCAAGCGTTTTTCATCAGTATGAATGCCCGTTGGTAAATCAGGATCGAGTTGGACGTAAAATGCGATCGCCTTTTGTTCTGCCCGGATGCGGGAAATTTCAGTCACACTATCTATAAAAGCAGGCAAGTAGAAATCAACAGCATACAATTCTAGTTTCCGGGCTTCTATTTTGGAGAGATCCAGGACATCATTAATTAGGGTCAAAAGATGAGAGCCACATTGATAAATAATACTGACTCCTTTACGTCCTTTCTCACTCAAAGATTCTGTGCGTTGGAGAATTTGTGTATAGCCAAGAATACCGTTAAGAGGTGTGCGTAGTTCATGACTCATATTGGCCAGAAATTCACTCTTGGCTTGGTTGGAGCTTTGAGCGACTTCTTCTGCCAGGCGTAGTTCTTTCTCAATGCGCTTGCGCTCGACAATTTCAGTTGAAAGCGCTCGATTAATAACTTCTAACTGAGCAGGGCTAGGTAGGCTTAGAGCTTGAGGCATGAGATAAAATAACGCAAATGCCGTATATATCGAAATAATGGCAGTAAAAGCTTTTAAACTGCCTGAAATCCAATAGTCTGGATGCCAAAGCGTCCAAATATCCATCAGGTGTCCAGTACCGCAGGCAATGATAAAAGCACCAAATAACAAAAAGACTCCATTAAAAGGAACGTCTTTACGCTTGGAAATAAAGTAAATCAGTAGGAAGGGAATAGAATAATAGGCTAGAGCGATCGTGGCATCAGAAATAATGTGGAGCCAAACTAATCCAGTTTGCCAGAGATAACAATGTCCGTGAGGAATAAAACCGTTGGAGTGGAAAGGATAGTTGAAAAATGTCGGCATGATATTAGGGGTTGCGGGATTGTAAATATATACGCATAGCCCTAGTATTCCCAAAGCATCAAGTTAGAAAGCGCGATCGCTACTTTTTTACATTCGTCTTTATCATTGCTTAAAGTACTAGCGTATCAAGGAAAATCTGGTGTCTTTTTTGCGCTCGCACGCCAAACTTACAATGTCATTGATAAAAAAATCTCAGCCTGCCCAATCCCTGTATGATAAATATTAGAAACCTTTTGTAATTATTTGAAAAGTGGGACTATGGAGATTTTGACACTAGGTTGGGTATCGCTGTTAGTTGTGTTCACTTGGTCAATTGCAATGGTAGTTTGGGGACGTAACGGACTGTAGAGGTATTGTGGAAAGTCCATTCTTGAGTATTTTGGCTTTATTTGCTGTAGTGCTGCTCGTAGTAGTCACTGGTGGTATTGGTTATTTGACCCTGGCAGATTGGCGCGATCGCCGTCGTCGAGATGAAGAGAAACGCACCACCCGCAGCGCCACTCCCAAGCGGCGATAATTTTCTCGTAATTTAAAATTTTTATTGTAGGGACATGATATTATCGTGTCCCTACAGTATTTTGTATGACATTCCCAGGAAATAACTGTTACCTTTGCGATCGCAACGGGAATCATGAGATAGAAGACTTTCAATATTTAAAGTCCCACTGGGAATGGAAAACTCCTCTACTACTCAACCCATACAACCAAATTCAGAACGGCAAGAATCTCATTCAGATGTGACATGCTCTTTGCGTCAGAATGAGCAACAAAAAGCCTTATCTGGAGTTATTGCCCGTATTCGGGAGTCTCTAGACATAGAAACTATCTTCAAAATTACAGTCACTGAAGTCCGCCAACTTCTAAAAAGCGATCGGGTTGGCGTGTTTCGTTTTTATCCTGATTTGGCATGGGAAGGGGAATTTATCTATGAAGATGTGGCAACAGAATGGGATTCGGCACTAGCAGCCAAACTGCGCGATCACTGCTTTAGTGAGGAGTTCGCAGGACTGTATCAGCAAGGCCGAATTCGAGCAATAGATGATATTTATCAAGTTAATGCCAGTGATTGCTACATCCAAATTCTGGAAAGATTCCAAGTACGTGCCAATATAATTGCCCCTTTGATCAAAGGTAAAGATTTATGGGGATTGTTGTGTATTCATCAGTGTGGTAGTCCTCGACAATGGGAAGCATCAGAAATTGAGTTTGTGCAGTTAATCGCCGAACATCTAGGAGTTGCTTTACAGCAAGCAGATTACCTGGAACAAGCAAAACTACAATCAGCAGAACTAGCACAAGCAAAAGCCAGAGAAAAAGCAGCCCAATGGCAGAAAACCATAGCCATCACTGTTGAGAAAATTCGTCAGTCCCTAGATTTGGAAAGCATTTTCCACACAACCACCGCAGAACTTAGGCAACTGCTAAATGCTGATCGCGTGGCTATTTATCGCTTCCATGCCGATTGGAGTGGTGAATTCGTGTTTGAATCAGTGGCAGAGGGTTGGGTTTCCTTGATAGATCAACAGTCGCAACGGCCGGAATTGAAAGAGAACGTCAGCGAATGTAGCGCCAAAGATTTAGCTAACCCCCCAGTTGCTGATACCTACTTACAAGATACAGAGGGTGGTAGCTTCAGTCAGTGTGAAGTGTACCGGATTTGTAATGATATTTACAATTCTGACTTTAGTGACTGCTACATTAAAATTTTAGAGATATATCAAGCAAGAGCTTATGCGATCGTTGCCATTTACCACGGTCAGAAGCTTTGGGGCTTGCTAGCAGCGTACCAAAATGCTGGTGCTCGTGATTGGCAAAAAGATGAGGTTTACTTACTTACCCAAGTGGGTACTCAACTAGGTGTGGCTTTGCAGCAAGCGGAATTTATCCAACAAATGCAAATCCAAGCAGCAGACATCAGCAAAGCTGCTGAAAGGCAAAGGGCGTTAGCGAACACTGTCGAAAAAATTCGTCAGTCTCTTGAGATTGAAGCCATATTTAAAACCACTACTCAAGAAGTTCGTCGGCTATTAGAAGTAGAACGAGTCGCAATTTATCGCTTCTATCCTGATTGGAGTGGGGAATTTGTGGCTGATTCCATCGTTGATGGCTGGACACCAATTGTTAAGCCGCAGCCAGTAACAGAAGGCGTTCTTGTGCAAGGAAAACAAGCGGGTAAGTACGCACGTAATGAAGTTTTTGTACCAATTTCTCAGGGTGAAAAGCTGTGGGGATTGCTAGTAGCTTATCAAAACTCCCAGCCCCGTTATTGGCAAGATGAAGAAATCAACTTGCTAGCACAAGTTGGCGTTCAATTGGGGGTAGCATTACAGCAAGCTGAATCCTTGACACAGATGCAAGTGCAAGCCCAAAAACTGGCTCAAGCGGCCGAACGAGAACGGAAAGCAGCCGAAAGGCAGAAGGCCCTAGCCGCAACGGTGGAGAAAATCCGCCACTCTCTTGATATTGACACCATTTTTGCGACCAGTACAGAAGAAGTCCGACGGCTATTGGAAGTTGACCGAGTGACAATCTATAGATTCGGGACTGATTGGAGTGGGAAATTTGTTGCTGAGTCTTTAGCCCAAGGTTGGACACCAGTAAAGGAAATTATACCTGCGATGTCTACAATGGTCACTGAGCGACTTGCCTTGAGCGAAGTCGAAAAGAGTCGAAGTGCGGGCTACGCCTACGCAAGTAATTACTTGCAAGAAACCCAAGGTGGGGATTTTGCTAATGGTAAAACTCTTGTTGTTAAGGATATTTACAGCACCGATGAGTCTATTTCTTATATTGCCCTGATTGAACTAATGGAAGCTAGGGCATATATGATTGTGCCGATTTTTCAAGGTGAGAAACTTTGGGGATTGCTAGCAGCTTATCAAAATATCCAACCCCGGGATTGGCAAGAAGATGAGGTAGATTTGCTGATGCAGATTGGTACTCAGTTAGGGGTAGGACTTCAGCAAGCGGAATTACTCGAACAAACTCAATGTCAAAAAGAAGAGCTGACCCAGACTCTTAAAGAATTACAGCACACTCAAAGCCAGTTAATTCAAAGTGAGAAAATGGCAGGTTTAGGTCAGTTAGTTGCTGGTGTAGCACATGAAATTAATAACCCGATTAGTTTTATTTATGGGAATATCACTTATGTTACTGAACATACCGAAAATTTATTTAAATTACTGCGTCTTTATCAGAAACAGTATCCTAAAGCAACAGGAGAAATTCAAAAGCAAGTAGCAGCACTAGATTTAGATTTTATTAGTGATGACTTGCCCAAAATTTTGACTTCAATGAAGATAGGGGCAGAGCGGATTTCTCAATTAGTCTTGTCGTTACGAAGTTTTTCTCGACTTGACGAAGCAGGAATGAAGCCCGTTGATCTTCATGAAGGTATCGACAGTACTTTGCTAATTTTACAACATCGACTGCAACCAGAAACTAATACTTTTGCGATTGAGGTAGTTAAGCAATATGGTGAATTGCCGCCTGTAGTTTGCTATGCAGCCCAGATGAATCAGGTGTTTATGAATATTCTCAACAATGCGATCGATGCACTGGAAAACTCAGCAACTAGTGGGAAAAAAATTGACAATCCTAAAATTTGGATACGTACAGAAGTTATAGAAGAGAATACTGTTCTGATTTGGATTGCTGACAATGGTTGTGGGATTCCAGAGATTGTGCGATCGCGCATTTTTGAACCTTTCTTTACCACCAAACAACCTGGACAAGGTACTGGTTTAGGGTTATCTATTAGTTACCAAATTATTGTCGAAAAACACGGCGGTTATATCAAATGTATTTCTGAACCTAGTAACGGCTCTGAGTTCTGGATACAAATCCCGATGAAACGGACAATTAGTTAGGAAAAAATAGGTACTCATTTAAAGCTGCTGCTGTTTTTGATTCCTTTTGATAACCGCAGAAACTGACCCAGTTTTTAATTGGAGTATGTGCTGAGTCAGATCGGATTGAGTCAGCAAATGCAATATGGCTGGAGTACAACAAGGACAAAACAATTGTTCAAGGGGAAGCATAACTATTACTGTCTGAGATTTGTATATTGAGTTAGGCATTCATGGTGTACTAACGACACCAGTATAGCTAAGTGCTGAGTGCTGAGTGCTGAGTGCTGAGTAAAAATCCAGTTTTTTCAAGACTTTGAGCAATCAACACTGTCCTAATCTGTGTGACTACGGCTATATATGTAACGAACTAATTCAGGGGACTCTTGTCAATCTTCTCGTTTTTCCTGATGAGTTTAAAAGCTAAAATTACACTATTCAACCGAATGGGTAGCCAAAGTGTCGCAAATCTCATTGATCCATTGCGCTCCCTAATGGCACAAGCTATTCTCATCAGAGAAAATCTCCCTGCACGTATATCAATCCTTTATGAAGAACAAGCACTGAGATTGCACCACAAACATTAGAAAAACTCACTATCGGTGCTATTTTTGGTGACACAAGCGCTATTACAGGTGTTATTAGTACCATTCAATTCAGAGGTAGTAGTTGCACCAACTGCCATTACTTGAGACCATTCACTGACGCGGTTGTTATCTAAGACAGCTCGCACTCGATAACCAAGCTGAATTTTATGCATTAACAAGATTAAATCACGGTTGAGTAATCCTTGTGATTTTTGGTTTTCATTAGATGCAGCTTGTATACGAAAGCAGCGATCGCTTTGTCGTTTGAACTTGGGAGATTTGCCTTCCATAAGCACCGTTTGCAGTTCGTATGCTTCAGCTTCAGGATATGCTTCCCAGCAAAGTTGCCAGTAAGTCGACCAGCGAATTAACTGGGCTGGTAATTCCTCGACTTCATCCGACAATGTAGACACAAGTCCGGTGACTGAGGGTTGTACTACTTGAGGCTGACTGGAGGTGATATCAGCAGTTACAGGGTTTATAAATCCTGGTTGCCCAACCTTCTGTGCAGCTATGGATGAACCATCATCAACAATTAGTATCAGCCCGAATATCAAAGTTAACAGCAGCATCAATCGTAGGCATTGTAATTGCACTAACGACAAGATTTTCAGATTCATCATTCTGCAAAAGTTAATTGCTTAGGCACAAGCCAAAAAAAAGATACCAGCCGTCATAAAAGAGATCCACGCTACACAACGAGTAGCTAAAAATACGGCTGGTATAGGAGTGACGGTCTTCCCCTTACCACTCCACAGGTAGAATCATACTGCCGTTGTCGGCATAGATTGTTCGAGAACGCACCTCTGTGTTGGGAGCTAATGTAGAATTGAAGACTGCGCTTTTTTGCCCAATTGCTGAGTTTTTGCCAATGCTGGCGCGGAATATAACAGAGTTCGGCCCTAGCCCTACGGCATCACCTATGCTAGTTTCAGGGCCATTAGCAACACCATTGACAACCTGCCTACCGCCATGAACTAGAGCGCGAGGCCCATAACCAACTCCATTACCAAGAGTCAAACTAGTGGTTTCTAATGCGTGAAAGACAACATCGTTTGCCATACCAGCAATTTTGCCAACATTAAAAGGTTGACCTTCATCAGCACGCAGCGAAATTCTATTACCTATTTTGTCACTAAGGCTTGCTAAAGAATCTTTCAGAACGAGATTGCCGATGATGCGGTTACGGAAGTTTGGATCGCGAGTAACACTCCCACCTATCTGTGGCAGACCTCCAGGGTTAAAAGCTGTGACTGGAGCGTAATTTATCCCTTTTACATTTGTCAAATCTGCTCTAGCTAATTCTGTGTAACCTTTGGCAAATGCATCATTGACTTCAATAATGCCTTCCATTAATGCAACGTCGGCTTGGGTCAGGTTTGCCACTTTCCCCAAACTGCCGCTAGTAGCTTCAAAGTTATTTGTGACGTTTTTACCTGGCAGGACTACTTTCCCGGCAGGCAAGGTAACACCAGGGCCAACCCGTGAGAGAAAGTTGATTACCGTGTTTCTTTCTACAGTTGCACCGTCTATTTCACAGTTGAAAGCGAGAAATGTCTCTGGAATATTGTTGTTAAACTGAGCATTGCTAATCGGGTCGGTAAAAGGCCCAGTAGAACCTTGAGTACCGATTTTGGCTGCACCTTTGACAATGGCCATGTGTGCCAAAATGACTCGTCGCCCAATCTCTACTCCCGTTCCCGAAGCTGTAATTTTCACTTGGTCTTGGACATTAGAATCTTCTGCAATTCTAATGGGAGCAGTAGTAGCGTCTAACTTGGCAAATGGTGCAACATAGACTTTTTTGCCCAAGCTTATATTTGTTGGATTTCTGATTGTTGCAGTTGGGTCAATGAAACTAGCTGACTCTGAAGGTGCTGTGCTTGGACATATAGGTAGGTTATTCGCCGTTGGATTACAACCCCCTCCAGTAGCAACGGCGGGTTGTTTATGTATCTGTGTACCTATGACAAACGCTAGGATAATTGCAACTAAGGCGCTAAAAATTGGGCGAGGTTTGAACATGGAAAGAAAACTCCTCACGGTTTTGGAATATTTGGCTATGGGAAATCTGCGCTCTCAAGTAAAAGGTATACTCAGGCACTCGCCTACAGTGGGCGAAACACGATCGCAACCGCAGGAATTACTAAAAAATTACATTGCACCCATCTTTATTTAGGCTCTTTCTCTGTTTGAGTATGAGACAAAGGGTTAACCACCCCAATAACCTGCCAATTTGACGACTACTTGCAAGATAGATGATAATAAGGAGTTCAAAACTGGAACTGTAACTATCGTTGTTGCCCCAGCAGCCGCCTCATTGTAGACACTTTGCCAAGCTTCTGGCCCGCTAGTAGATTGCCTATCGATTTGTGTACTAACAGCTAACGTTAAGCCAAGCGCAGCTAAACCAACTAGTATTGTGCGACGTTTCAACATTATTTCTTGATACCTAATAGTTCGCCAAGTTTATTGGGTAAGGTAAAGCGAAAAGGTACAAGACCTACTTAAACTTTTCGGTTTACCTAACCTAATAACTTTCAAATTTAATTTAATCAAGTGCAAATTGCTACATCTAGCAATTAACAAGCCATTGTAATCTTATTTGCTGTTTAACACTAGAGTTTTAGATATTGAAAAAATTTATGGAAATAATAAAAATAGTATTAAATTTATAATGTAAAACTGTATGGAGAAAATAATGATTTAATTAAAAAACTCATCTATCTTAAGGAATAAAATTAGATTAATTGCTGCTAGTATACAAAAAACTTGCCTCAAAAGCATCACGCTCCTAAGGCAAAGAAATCGCGTGGCTATTTATCGCTTCAATCCCGATGGGAGTGGTGAATTCGTGTTTGAATCAGTGACAGAAGGTTGGATCTCCCTCATCCACAAACAGTCGCAGCGGCCGGAATTGAGTGAAAACGTCAGTGAATGTAGCGCCAAAGATTTAGCTACACCTCCAGTCGCTGACACCTACTTACAAGATACAGAGGGTGGTAGCTTCAGTCGGTGTAAAGTCTATCGGGTTTGTAATGATATTTACAATTCCGGCTTTAGCGACTGCTACATTAAAATCTTAGAGATTTATCAAGCAAGAGCTTATGCGATCGCTCACATTGTGGAATACATATTTTATTGCTGCTGTTGCAACCAAGCCACTAAATCAGCTTCAGTGGAAAAATCTAGTAAAGTTTCGGCTAAATCCTCTAACTGAGTTAAGGATAACCCACGTAGTTGCTCTTGTAATTCAGCAGTAATTACACCAATTCGCTTTGTTAATAGACGCTGGATTATTTTTAACTCTCCTTGTTGTATACCTTCCTCCATCCAACTGGTGACGATTTGCATAACTACCTTCTGTTGAGTTGGTTCAAATTGAGCAATTTCAGTCTGGAAAATTTCTTCTTCTTGGGCATTTAGTCGCAGATAAGTATCAATAAACCCGGAAATCAATTGTATTCGCGCTGGATCTAGCTGCAAGGTAGCTAGCAGGCGCAGACACTTCAGATTTTACTCTGGGACGGTCTTTTGGCGCTATGTTCATTTTAGCCATGAGCGCACTAGCCACGGGATTTTGCTGTTGCAGATATTCTCGCCAATTCAGACGATTTAACTGGATGACATCATAGTTGAACTGCAAGACGATTTTATGAGGAAATGCTACTTGATGAAAATTTGTTTCAGCTTTTTTGGGGCTATCGTAAGAAAACAAAGCGATAGGATACACTGGCAAGGCGTATTTTTCATATAATCTAGCGAAGTAGCGATATATCCGCAAATCAAAAGCTTCTTGATAATAAGCTTGATGTTCTAGATGTATTAGGAAAAACGATTCTTGCTCTCTAAATCGCGCTTTTACTACTAAGTCAGTTTCATATTTTTCTCCAGCAGTAACATCGGTAAATACCTCTTTGTCAATGAAAGAGATCGTATCCCGTTCCAGATAAGCTGTTATTTCTGGAAAAAATAACTCAATGAACTCCCAAAAGAAGGTTGTTAACAGTTCTTTGAATAGGCGATCGTGGTCTATCATGTCAAATTTATATCATGTTTTGATGGGCGATCGCCTACGCATTGTGGAGATTGGCGATCGCTCTTTTTAACGAACCGCAGAGGCGCAGAGAACACAGAGTCAGAAGGGAGCGATCGCACCGTGGAGATTTGGCGATCGCTCTTTTATAACGAACTACAGAGAACACTGAGGAAGAAAAGGAGTGATCGCTCTTTTTAACGAATCACAGAGGTGCAGAGAACATAGAGGAAGGAGAGGGAGATCGCACAATGGAGATTTTGCAGGCGATCGCTTTTTTTACCAATCTGTTTCAGTACAAATATACTATAATTTATAAACTAACTCTAATAAGGAGAAACTACAATATGTTCGGTAGTGTAAGTCCTAACCATTATTCCTTGGCACTGGCGTATCAAGCGGCTCAAAATGCCGTTAAATTAACTAAAATTCAAGCAGTATGGGAAAAGGGTTTTATTCTTCAAAATTGCGATCCAAGGGTCTGGCGAGAAGATGAATTTGGAAGATTGATAAATAGATATGAGTATGGAAATCGTCAATCTATTCATGGATGGGAAATTGATCACATAATACCAAAATCTCAAGGAGGTAACGATCATATTTCCAACTTGCGTCCGCTACAATGGTACGTCAATCTTATTAGGTAACAAGTTAGGTTGCCTGTGATTATGCTGAACTAAAATAATTATTTACTATATCATCTCAAATAATGACTAAAATACCTAAGTCTGGAAGATGTGTACATTGTCTACAAAATGTGGATAATTTGACGCGGGATCATGTTTTCCCTTCTGCTTGGTATCCAGATACTACTCCAGAAAATTTACAAAGATGGACAATTCCATCGTGTAAAAAATGCAATGAGGAATATGGCAGATTGGAAGAGGATTTACTTTTGAGACTAGGTATGTGTATTGATCCTGAAGATGCAAAGTCAAGCGGAATTACAGATAAAGTACTGCGTTCAATAGATCCAGACTATGCAAATGATAGAACAGAAAAGCAAACAAGAGAAAGAAAAAGAAATAAGATAAAAAAAGAAATAGTTAAATGGGAAGCAATCCCACCTATAGGTTTACATCCAAACTTTGGAGTACAAAACAATGTTTACTATCCAGAATATCTATCTATTCCAATATCAGCCGATAAGTTAGAACGTTTATCTTATAAGATAGTTCGTGGTATAACTTATTTTGTTGATCAGACTTTTATAGAAAGCGATTTTGAGATTCAATTTTTTACTATAGATGATAAAGCTGCTCAAACCATACTAAAAAAATATCAAGAACATTTGGAGACATATGATCGTCCAGGTATTAAAGTAGTACGTGCTATGACAAGTGACAATCCAGATGCTGGTTTTTATGCTATAGAAATCTGGGGCAGATTAAAAATGTACGCTGTAATCAAACCAAAGAAACTATCATGCTGAATGCTATAAATAGTTTATGCAGGATAAACACCAAAATTGAAATTTGCAAAACTCCCTTTATTTTTACTAAAAAACTTGCCTTAGGAACATAACATCCCCAAGGCAAGCCAACTCTCTAATTTTTTCTATCTTCGCGCCCTTTGCGCCCTTCGCGGTTCGTTAAAGTTGCTTCACTTCCGAAACCAACTTCGCCACCATATCCTTCGCACTACCAAAAAGCATCGTAGTTTTATCCTTGTAGAACAACTCATTATCTACACCGGCAAAACCCGTACTCATCCCGCGCTTAATTACAATCGTCTGCTTCGCCCGATCTACTTCCAAAATCGGCATACCATAAATTGGGCTATTTTTATCACTCCGCGCTGCCGGATTTACTACATCATTTGCCCCAATTATTAAAGCCACATCAGCTTGCTCAAACTGAGGATTAATATCATCCATGTCGTACAACTGTGTATAAGGCACATTTGCCTCTGCCAGCAACACATTCATGTGCCCCGGCATTCTACCAGCAACGGGGTGAATGGCATACTTGACATCAACGCCCATTTTTTCTAACTGATCTGACAATTCCCGGACGCTGTGTTGCGCTTGGGCGACTGCCATACCATAACCAGGCACAATTACCACAGAACGGGCATAACCCAACATCATCGCCCCTTCTTCGGGATCGATACTGCGGACAGTTTGATCGATCGCACCACCACTAGCAGCAGCACCACCAGAAGTAGATCCTGTACCAAAAGCGCTGAACAGCACACTGAAGAGAGAGCGGTTCATCGCCTTACACATAATTTCGGTGAGGATTAAGCCAGATGCTCCTACCAAGGCACCAGCGATGATTAACATATTGTTCATCACCACGAATCCAGCCGCCGCCGCCGCCACACCTGACAAGGAGTTCAACAGCGAAATTACCACCGGCATATCGCCGCCACCAATGGGGATGACGAACATTACACCCAGCACTAAAGAAACAGCTACCACTCCCAAGAATATGGGTAAGCTATCTGGTGTAATGATTAAATAGACACTGCCTACCAAATAAGCACCCAGAAGCAACAGGTTAAATGGTTGCTGGAAAGGAAATGTAATCGGGGAACCGCTAATTAAACCTTGCAATTTGGCAAAGGCTAAAAAACTACCTGTGAAGGTAACACCACCGATTAACACGTCCAACAGCATGGAAATGTTGACATCTAGGGGTACGGATGCGCCAGAATCCAATAATCGCCAGAATTCGGCAACAGCTACTAGTGCAGAAGCTGCACCACCCAAACCGTTGAGTAAACCCACCATTTGGGGCATTTCCGTCATTTGGACTTTGTAGGCAACGATCGCACCAATTCCCGATCCAATCGCCAAGCCCAACAATATCATCTCGTAGTTCAACACATGCTGATCCAGCATTGTCGCCACAATTGCCAGCAGCATCCCCACAGATGCAACCACATTACCGTTTCGCGCTGTAGCTGGTGAACCCAGCTTTTTCAAACCAAAAATGAATAAGGATGCAGCGACTAAATATGTCAGCTGAATGCCAGTTGGTAAAAAGTCGCTCACGCCTTAATCTCCTTCTTCTTGAACATTTGCAGCATTCTATCTGTGACTAGAAAGCCACCTACAACGTTGACTGTAGCTAGTACTACAGCGATTAAACCGAGAATTACTGACACGCTTGTTTCTCTAGCACCTGAGGCCACTATTGCCCCAAGTACCGAAATGCCAGAAATCGCGTTTGAACCTGACATTAAGGGCGTATGTAAAGTCGGTGGGATTTTGTTGATGACTTCAAAGCCGATAAAAGATGCCAAAACAAATACAAACAAAGCAGCAAGTAATGCCTCTGTCATGAAATCAAAACTCCTTGTATAAATGGGCATTGGGCATTAGGAGTGCTGAGTACTGAGTGCTGAGTGCTGAGTTAAGAGTTAAGAATTTTGTTTACCCTCTTGTCCCCCTATCTCCCTCATCTCCCTCATCTCCCTAATTAACCGCCGGTTGTTGAGTATTCGATGCTTGTAGTGCATCCCGCACTCGTTGATTGCGAATTTCACCTGCATGGGTAACGCAAGCAGCATCAACGATGTCGTCGCCAAAATCCACCTGTAAAGCTTTGTCTTTAATTAGCAGTTGAATCAACGATGTTACATTCTTGGCATACAATTGGCTGGCGTGAATTGGCATTGATGATGGGAGATTGATAGGGCCAATAATTGTTACACCATTCCACACAATATCTTTGCCGGGTTCAGTACAGGCGCAGTTACCACCTTGTTCAGCAGCTAAATCCACAATTACTGAACCTGGTTTCATTTGTGCCACCATTTCTTCTGTTACTAGCCGTGGTGCTTGTCTTCCAGGTACTTGAGCAGTAGTAATTACGACATCAGAATTTTTGATGTGTTCAGCAACAACTTCTTGAGTACGTTGTTTACTAGCTTCAGAAATTTCTTTGGCGTAACCGCCAGCAGCGACGGTTTCTTCGTCTAATTTGACTTCAACGAATTTTGCCCCTAAGCTTTGCACTTCTTCTTTGACGGCGGGACGGATATCAAAGGCTTCTACTACTGCTCCCAAACGTCTAGCGGTGGCGATCGCTTGCAATCCCGCTACACCAGCGCCCATAATAAATACTTTGGCTGGAGCGATCGTACCTGCGGCTGTGGTTAACATCGGGAAGTATTTCGGTAATGCTGCTGCGGCAATTAATACTGCTTTGTAACCTGCTAATGAAGCTTGCGAGGACAAAGCATCCATACTTTGTGCCCTGGTAGTACGGGGGATCATCTCCATACTCAAAGCTGTGACTTTCCGATTTGCTAGTTGCTGCGCCACAATGGGATTTCCCAAAGGATTGAGGAAACTGACTAAAACAGCCCCTTCCTTTAACAAATCAATTTCTGAACGTCCATCTTCTCGTTCTTGCGGTGGACTGACTTTCAGCAGAATATCTGTTTCACCCCATAATTTGGCAGTATCGCTGATTATTATGGCTCCTGCTGCTTCATAGTCAGGATCGCTAAAAAAAGATCGCTCTCCTGCACCTGCTTCTACCCACACTTCCAAGCCTTGTTTTACCAATCGGGCAACTGTGTCAGGAATTAATGCCACACGACGTTCACAAACCTCAATTTCTTTAGCAACTGCTATTCTCATGAAATCTCCTGAAGATAAATACTTAATCTCTGCCAAGTAAGCGATTGTCCAGATGATAGATGTCCCCTACTCATAGTACTTAGGCAGGAACATCAGCCATGAATTTTACTTGTAGATTGAACCTTGAATCTTTCCTCTCCCACTCTTAGCTCTCCAGGCAAAGCCTCACTTTGCCGCTCGCAGATGTCATATTTTCAGATAGTTGCAAACAGGGTTACGTATTGCACATCCTAAATTGATTCCCAAATTTTGCATCTTTATCTTTAGCTTGTTTTCGGGATTGAGAAATTTTGGTATTCCTTTCTTATAGAGTAATATTGACCGAATTTTGAAACCTTGATAATTTCCCAATCAAATTTTAATGATTACGAGTTCGATTCCAATCCAACTTATTTTAATCAATTTAGCCCAAGTTAACTGGCGATCGCTGATGGCACACCTCAATTTTTATAACAAAATTCTCAAATTTAGATACACTTATACATATTTAGAAACACAATCCCACCCTTAACTGTGTTTATATCTAGTTCAAATTTGACCCAACTTGGAAATCAAATCATGGCTACACAAGGGTAATGAAGTAAATTAATATACGGTTGTTTTAATACTAAGTACCTTTACTGTTGCCTAAACTTCAGGCAGGATGGCACTTTTTTTGGGAATTAAACGTCCATTGTCAGGAAGTCAGTAGTAAAGTTTAGTAAAGAATACTAACACACAGTTATTTTTAGATAACAGATTTATATTTTCGTAGAGGAAGCCCAATTATGCGACGTTTACTTTCTGCTTTAGCCGTGACTAGCTTTTTGGTTACTGGATTACCAACCTTGACTTGGGCGCAAAGCTTACCTGGATTTACGCTGTTTAGCGGCGTCAAACAAGAAAATCAGCTACCCTTCCGATTAGATTTTGGGGGACAAGCTAATGGTTGGGATCGATACATATTAAGGATTCCAGCCAAAAGAATGAAATTGGCAGTTGGTCAATTTGCCATTAACTACCCTGATTATTACAAAGGAACTTTTGACCAGAAAAAAATTGAAGTCCGAGTCAAAGGCAAAGCAGTGCCGCTTTCTGAGGTGAAGTGGGACAAAGAAGGTAAACTGATTAATATTTTTCCTCAAGAGCCAGTACCAGCAGGTAGCGCAGTCGAGGTAGTGTTATCTAACGTGAAAAACCCATCCTTCGGCGGAGTTTACTATTTTAACTGTCAAGTACTCTCCCCTGGCGATGTGCCACTACTACGCTACATGGGAACATGGATTTTGAGCATTAATTAAGAATCGGGAGTAGGGAGTGGGGATATAACCAATCGGCGATTCCCAATTCCCTAACAAAGTGATAAAATTAGAGATTGTGAGTTTTTATAAAAATCACCTAAGAGGAGAAGAGTATGAAAAGAACACTGGGCGGTACTAGCCGTAAGAGAAAAAGAACCTCTGGTTTTCGCGCCAGGATGCGGACACCAGATGGCAGAAACGTGATTAGCGCCAGAAGAAAAAAAGGCCGTCACCGTCTGGCTGTTTAGGGCATATCAAGCTAAAAGAGCATCTGTGGCTTTGCCCAAAGCAAATCGGCTAAAATCCCGAAAGGATTTCCAGGCAGTTTTCCGGGAAGGAATTCGGCGTCATGGCTCTTATTTAACATTGAGAGCCTTAAAGCCTTTGTGTTCAATGAAACCTTCTTTGGACACTGCCACCCAGACTACACAAGCAACTGACTCAAAGCTCCTTGCTAGCACGCGGATTGGTATTTCAATTAGCACGAAAGTCAGCAAAAGGGCAGTGGTTCGCAACCGAATCAAACGGCAAATTACTGCTGCTTTATACAACTTGCTGCCAAAATTATCACCAGGATGGCGGTTAGTATTCATTGTCAAACCTACAGCAGCAGAATCTAAGTGCGTAAGCCGACAATTTCTGCAAGAATTAGAGCAGTTGTTGGCACAAGCTGAGGTGTTCGATGGGAATTCGTGAAGATGTTTATTATGAAGGTGGCCCCCATGTTGGGGATTTAATTGTCAACCTGCTGATTGGGCTAACCATTGTCGGGCTACCATTAGCAGTTGGAGCAATTGTCAGGGCATTGTGGCTGCGTTTCCGCATCACCGATCGCCGAATTACTGTGATTGGAGGTTGGCAGGGACGCGATCGCACTGACGTAATTTACTCAGAAATTGTCAAAATCGTCAAAGTTCCCCGTGGCATTGGCTTTTGGGGAGATATGGCGATCACCCTAAAAAACGGCAGTCGTCTGGAATTGCGTGCAATTCCCAATTTTCGGGAAGTCTATGACTACATAAACGAAAGAATTGCTGCGAAAAATCCCGAATTTAGCGCCACTGCCAATCAGTGATGGCAGCAGGGGAAGATGAGGAAAATGAACCAATGCCCAATTCCCAATGCTCCATTTAAATGTGCGGCTATCCGTAGCGAAAGATAGTCGCCGACAAATCATGATTTAGATAAATTAGATTCAGTTTACAGTACCTCAGGTTGAATTCAGAATAATGGATTTTGGTATCGGCTTTCTCTCGAACAACGTGATGCTGCCAATCATAGATTTCTTCTATGGTATTGTGCCTAGCTACGGATTAGCGATCGTTGCTTTGACCCTGATAGTCCGCTTCGCGCTCTATCCCCTGAGTGCTGGCTCAATTCGCAATATGCGGAAAATGCGAATTGTACAACCTCTGATGCAGAAGCGGATGGCAGAAATTAAAGAGCGCTATAAGGATGAACCGCAAAAGCAGCAGGAGGAAATGGTTAATGTCCAAAAAGAATTTGGCAACCCTTTGGCAGGCTGCTTTCCATTACTAGTGCAAATGCCAGTCTTGTTAGCGCTGTTTGCTACTTTGCGGGGTTCGCCTTTTGCAAGTGCGAACTATAGCGTTAACCTGCAAATTCTTCCCGCAGAACAAATCGAACAAATTCAACCACAAGCCTTTGCCACTGCTCCGCAAAATATTTACGTTGCAGATGGGGAACACGTTAAAGTAGCTGCCATTATTCCCAGCGGAAATAAATTAGCGGTGGGAGAACAAACCAAAATACAGTATCAGACTGTTGAAGGTAAACCATTTCAGGTACTCTTAGCAGAACACCCAGAAAATAAACTGATTCCTGATTGGAAAATTACCAAGGGTGAAGATAGGATAAAAATTGATGCCGAGGGCAATGTAGAAGCCTTGCAACCAGGAGAAGTTACTATTCAAGGAACAATTCCTGGATTAGCAGCAGAAAAAGGCTTTCTATTTATTGATGCTTTAGGCAGGGTTGGCGCACAAGATGCAGATGGCACAATCCATTGGGATATTGTCGCCATGATCGTTTTCTTTGGAATCAGCCTTTATGTTAGCCAAATGCTTTCCGGGCAAAATTCCAGTGGTGGCAATCCGCAGCAGGATACAGTTAACAAAATCACCCCCGTTATCTTTTCTGGGATGTTCTTGTTCTTCCCCCTACCAGCCGGGGTGCTGATGTATATGGTGATTGGTAATATTTTCCAAACCGCCCAAACTTATCTTCTTTCCCGCGAACCTCTACCGGAGGAACTGCAAAAAATTGTAGAAACCCAGGAGAAAGAAGCAGCAGTCACAGAACAAAAAGCATTACCATTTGAACCAAAAAGTCCTAAGAAAAAGGCGACAGGGGGATCATGAGCGACATTCCGATGCAGCGAGGTCAGCAGTGGTTAAAAACCCTGCTGGAACTCACTGGAATACCTGCTGAGATTCAGGGTCATTTAGAAACTGCCCAATCTCAAGACGGCGATTCTCCAGAACCAGATAACTACTGGTTGACTATTGACCAAACCAATTTGACATCAGAACAAATCCAGGTGTTAATTGGTGCTGATGGTTCTGTGTTAGATGCGATTCAGTATCTCGCAAATTCGGTTCTAAACCTTAGCCAACCCCCGGAAGAACAAGCCTCTTACACCATTGAGTTAAATGGCTACCGGGTGAAAAGAGAAGCCGAAATTCGCGCATTAGCAGAAGCAGCAGCCGATGAAGTGCGCTTTTCTGGTAGAGAAGTGGAAATCAAATCTCTTAGTTCTGCTGAACGGCGTCAAGTTCATACCTTCTTAAAGGAATTTGGAGATTTAGAAACCTTCAGTCGCGGTAAAGAGCCACATCGCCATCTGGTTGTCTGTCCAGCTTCGTTGGAAGGAGTTAGGAGTTAGGAGTTAAGAGTTATGAGTTTGGAGTTAATTGAAAACTCATAACCATATAATTTCAAAATTTCTCTTGTTCTTAAGAGATAAAATAAAAATTCAATATCAGTATAGTCGCTGGTAATCAAGATAAATTTCAGTGAGGATGTCTCACAAATCCTATGGACGCAGTTTATATTCCGCAGCTAACTCAAGCCCCGGAGCGGACAGAGGAAGTTCAGGTTAATGAATTTCTGCCTGGTCTGGAAACTTTGACACCAGTTCGCGGCTACGTGCGCGTACAGCATCATGGTAATTACTTACAAGTATCTAGTCAAGCAGAAACAATTATTACCTGTACCTGCAACCGCTGCTTGCAGCAATACAATCATCGTTTAGGGCTTGATACGAAAGAAATCATCTGGTTAGACGAAACGGCAAATCAGGCAAATGACTTGCCCTTAGAAAGGGAAGTAGTCATGGAAGATTTGCTGGAAAGTTTACCGCCTGATGGTTATTTTTATCCAAACGAATGGCTGTATGAGCAGATGTGCTTGGCAGTACCACAACGGCAACTGTGCGATCGCAATTGTCCAGGTATTCCTGTAAGTAGTACAGTTGATAGTCCTGATACTTCTGATAGTCGTGAAACTCCAGTTGATAACCGTTGGGCTTCTCTGGAAGCACTGAAAAAACAACTTCCGGGATAGTAAGACGCGTTACGGTGCATCACTTCTTCACTTTAAGTCTTACAACTTATGCAGTAGTTTACTAAGCTCATCTATGACATTTCCATAGAAACCCGGCTTCTCTAAGAGACCGGGTTTTTTCGGTTTTACTTGGCAAAATAAGTTAAATTGCCAATAATAGAATTAACTTAGTCAATAAATAATACAAAATGTTTATCAAGAAGCTGCAAGTATTTAACTATAAGTCATATCTCGACTCTGGCCTAATGGAATTTTCATCAGGTATTAATATTATTGTTGGGCGAAATAATGCAGGAAAAACATCTTTACTTGAGCTACTAACACTAGATTTTGAAAATCATCCTCATAGAAGTTTAAAGACTTTACCAAGTAAACTTTCAAATATACAAGAAGAATCGAAAATAGAAATTACTTTGCATATTGAAAAAAAAGAATGTAAGGATTCAGGTCAAGAGGTATTGACAAATGTGACATCTGAGGCGGAATA